>DASSFT010000669.1:0-8668 GCA_035694045.1 Chitinophagaceae bacterium | reverse complement strand
CCATTGATAAAGAACTGGCATTGGCGGAGAGTATCGGCTTCAATACGCTGAGAGTTTTTTTACATGACAAATTGTGGCAACAGGATTCGAGCGGTTTTATAAAAAGGATAGATGCTTTTCTCGGGATTTGTGCCCGTCATCATATTAAACCGATGCTCGTTTTTTTTGACAGCTGCTGGGACCCTTTTCCGCAAATGGGTACTCAACATGCTCCGGTGCCAGGCCTCCATAACTCTGGCTGGGTTCAAAGTCCGGGTGTTGCAATTTTAGCGGACAGTTCTCAATACAGTCAATTGGAACAATATGTGAAGGGCATTGTCAAAGCGTTTGGCAATGATCAACGCATTTTATGTTGGGATGTCTGGAATGAACCGGATAACACCAATGGAAGCAGTTATGGAAGTAAAGAACCGAAGAATAAAGTAGAACTGGTTAACCAATTACTCCCCCGGGTTTTTAAATGGGCCAGGGAAGAAAATCCATCGCAACCTCTGACTTCGGGGTTATGGACGTTTTGGAAGAACGGCTGGGACATGGATAGCAGCAAGAACCTTACTGCAACCGAAAGAATTCAACTGGAAAATTCAGATATCATCAGCTTTCATTGTTATGATGATTCAGTTATTTTCCGCAAACAAATGAGCGCATTGCTGGAGCGTGGCCGGCCGGTCATCTGTTCTGAATACATGGCAAGAGGGAATAAGAGCACGGTGATCACTGTGATGCCTGTAGCGAAGCCGTATAAAGTAGGTATGATCAACTGGGGCTTCGCAGATGGAAAAGAACAAACAAAGTTTCCCTGGGACAGCTGGGAAAAGAGATATACAGCCGATCCTCCATTATGGCATCACATATTGTTCAGGGCAGACTATACTCCTTATAAACAAGACGAGATCGATTTTATACGAAGTATGACGGGTAAACAATAGCTGCTTTTCTTATAAAAAAAGAAAATCCTAAATTGGTAGACATTCATCCTCCTCAAGATGCCGGGCAACCATATAGTTCTCTCTTTATTTTGCTGTGCATTTTGTATCAGCGTCACGGCACAGGATATCCCGCATTTCATGGAGAAGCTTACACGGGAAGAAGGACTTAGCAGCAATAAGATCAACGATATCACCCAGGACGATAATGGCTTTTTATGGATCGCAACCACTGACGGGTTGAACCGTTTTGATGGCACTGAGGTTGTGCAGTATTTTCATAACGATAATTCCAATTCGGTTTCCCACAACTATATCTATTGTTTAAAAAGATTGCCGGGTAATTTTATCGCCGTTGGCACACAGGCTGGGCTTGACTTTTATAATAGCAATACCGGAAAGTTTGTCAATTTTTATTACCGGCAAAATAACTCCCTCGATGAGTTCAGCAATATCATTACGCGGATGGAGGTTGATCACAATGGAAACCTATGGGCGGCTTCCAGCACCTGTATTTTTGTTTTTGATAAACAGCGGCAATTAAAAAAAATTATTCCTTCATCTTTTACCGAAGCAGATGTCACCCGCAGGCGTCTTAAGTTCGCAGAAAAAATGTTGCCGCTGTCAAATGGGGATATGCTCCTTTATTTGTCCACCGGTCTGAAAATTTACTCCCATAAGGATGACAGGGTCCTTGATCTTAATAAATACCCCTTATTTAATCAGCTGAAATTCCTGAATGACCTTCAGGAGACTCCTGCTTTACGGGGTTTTGATGAATACAATCCTGCCGCCAATGTTTTTAAAGTATTCGGCGCTTATTTTTTGGTGATCAAACCTTCCATCGACAGCCTGTATCTTTTTGATGAGACAGGAAAGCAACTAAACAATTGCCATTTCCCTTACAATAAATATCCCTACATCCTTTGGTCGCAACAATTATCCACGCTCGATTCGGGTAATTTGGTCTTCCTGTTTCACAATTATGGTTGCGCGGATATTCCTGTTTCATGGAATGGTAACAAACCAGTCATTCATAGCCCGTCTTCATTACTCTTTGAAGACTATGAATATGATGCGGCCTGGAGAGATGAGCAGGGCAACTGGTGGCTTGCCACGACGGAAAAAGGCTTGCAAAAGGTATCACCCGGTAAACAATATTTCAAAAGCGATACGCTCATCGATCAAACAACCGGCCTCGCAATCAAATACGATATTAACTCGATTTCCCGGTATGATCATACGCTCTGGATTTCTACTTATGGTAATGGATTTTTTGAAATCGATCTTCAGTCGGGCAGGCATAACCAGCATCTAATTCATACAGCGACCGCCGACCGCTGGCCGAATTTTGTATGGAATATAAGACAGGTAAGCAGCGACACGCTTTGGGTGGGAACACAAGCCGGCCTGTTCTGGTATTGCCGCTCAAAAAAAACATCCGGGCGGATCCCAGCTTATCCCGGTAAACCTCCTTCGCTTGATTCGGTTGCAATTACTACCCAGTTTGTCGACAGTTATGGATGGGTCTGGATGGGCCTGGGTAAAACGCGTGGTGTCTGTTGCTTTGATCCGGGGAAGCATCAGTTCACCTGGTATCCTCCTAATTCATCCGCGGGTTATCCTCTTCGTTATCCCACACTTATCGCTGAAGATAAAAAAGGAGGCCTGTGGTTTGTCAACGATGCAAGTGGTGCATTGGTTCACAGGGAAAGAAATACGGAACGATTTGAATTAATACCCTTGCAAACCGCTTCTCATAAAAAATTGAGCAACCTGTCCGGCATATGGTGCCAGGATGATTCCACGATTTGGCTGGGTACGGTTACGGATGGTCTCGTGAAATTCAATATTCCTTCAAAGCTGGTAACGATCTATGGTCGTGAAAAAGGGTTAAGCAACAACCATATCAGTAGCATCTACGAAGATGGTGACAAACGGCTTTGGCTGGTAACCGAGGGGGATTTATCTTGTTTTGACCGCCGTTCGGAAACTTTTACCAGCTATACCGAAAAAGAGGGCCTGCCTGCGAGCTATCCCACGGCTTATTTTTATTATGATAAAGAAAACGGCAGATTGTATACGGGCGGTTCATCAGTTGTGTTTCAATTTAATCCAGACAGGCTAAGACCTGATCCACCGCCACCAAAAACAATTATTACGGCGATGCATGTAAATGGTACATTGTTAATGCCTGAACCAGGTAAAACAGAAAGATTTAAATCCTGGCAGAATGACATTACTATCCAGTATGCCGCGATCGATCTTTCCAACGGCCAGCGAACTAAATATGCTTACAGGCTTTTAGGCGAAGACACGGGTTGGATCACGACGGGTGGCCAACGCCAGATCAATTTCAGCCACCTGGCCCCGGGCAATTATACATTTATAGTGAGGTCATCAAACAGTAACGGCATTTGGAGCAGCGAATTGGCCAGCGTAAGTTTTTATATAAAACCCCCGTTCACCAAAACGGCCTGGTTCTATGGAATGGTATTGCTGGCTACGGGAGGACTGTTTTATGGATTGTACCGCTTCCGGTTGCGACAGTTGACACGGACGGAACAGATCCGGAGCGAAATATCGAAGAATCTCCATGACGAAGTAGGTTCTACGCTGACCAATATCAGCCTGGGCACGCTGCTGGCGCAAAAACAACTGAACGATAAAAACACATTGGACAGGATCCTCAAACGAATCTATGAAGACAGCCAGCATGTGTCTCAATCGATGCGGGAAATCGTTTGGAGCATCAATCCCAAGATAGATACCCTCGGCGAATCATTACCCCGAATGCTGCATTATGCTTCCGAATTACTTGAAGCGGAGGATATCGAACTCAAAGCGGAGATAACACCCGACATCGAAAGCGTAAAACTGGACATGCAGCAGCGAAGGGACTTGTATATGATCTTTAAGGAAACAGTGAATAATCTTGCCAAGCATTCAAAGGCAACGCAGGTAAATATAAAATTTGTGCTGGCCGACAGGAAACTGGTCATGAGGGTGTCCGACAACGGCGTAGGTTTTGATACAAAAACGGTTCTTCTTACCAACGGGATAAAGAATATGCAGGAGAGGGCCCAGAGTCACCGCTGGAAACTGGATATCGAGTCGGCGCTGGGTACAGGTACCACGATTACATTAAAAGCACAAATAGCATAAACATGCCATTGGAGCGAGAGGTCTCCGGCCGTAACTTAGATACTTTATGTTGACCGATATTGTCATCTTTGAGGATAATCAGCGATTGCGGCAATCGCTCAAGACATTATTGGATGGAGTGGAAGGATATATGGTAAGCGGTGATTATGGCAATTGTGATCAGGCTGCCGCGGTCATTGACAAGCTTCACCCCGAAGTGGTCATCATGGATATTGATATGCCCGGCGTGGATGGTATTGAAGGGTTGCGGATCATAAAGGAACGGGCGCCCCAGACATTTATTATTATGCATACAGTGCTGGAGGATGAGGAACGCTTGTTCAAATGTCTCTGTTCAGGGGCCAATGGATATATTTTAAAGAATACTTCATTTGTGAACCTGTTGGATGCTATAGACAATGTGTTGCATGGAGGTGCGCCGCTGTCACCGCCTATTGCCAAAAAGGTTTTGCAATCATTTCAAACAAATTCGCAGGGCCGATTACTGTACAATCTTTCAGAAAGGGAAACGGAGGTGTTGAAATACCTGGTAAAAGGATACAGCTACAAAATGATTGCGGCCACCTGCTTCATCAGCCTGGATACCGTAAGAGGGCATATCCGGAATATTTATACAAAGCTGCATGTGAATTGTGGCAGGGAAGCTGTGGCAAAGGCGTTAAGAGATAAAATAGTTTGATCACGGTTTCAATTTTTTTTCAAATAACACATATATTCAATAAAGCTTCGTAAACCACACCTTTAATTTTATAAAAAATGTCATTTATGGAAAAAACTAATCTTAACGACCAGACTGGTCGCCGTCGCTTTTTAGGAAGTATTACAGCCGGGGCTGCCACGATAAGCCTGGCTACAATTTTTCAACCGTTGCAGGCAACTGCCGCCGATATCCCCGGATTTAACCCCGATGATGCGGATGCATGGTTTAGCAAAGTAAAAGGCAAGAAACATAGTATTGTCTTCGATTCAACTGAGCCGAATGATATAATGCCTTTTGCCTGGCCCAGGGTTTTCCTGATGACTAACGAAAAAACAGGCACGCCGGCAAAAGATTGTGGAGTCGTAGTTGTACTCCGGCACGCTTCGATTGGCTATGCCATGGAGGACAGGTTATGGGCTAAATACAACCTGGGACAGGTGTTTAAGGCAGACGATCCCGAAACAAAACAACCTTCCACACGCAATCCTTTCTGGCAACCCAAGCCGGGTGCATTTAAGGTTCCAGGCATAGGACCGGTTCAGATCGGCATTAATGAATTGCAAAGCAGCGGCGTGATGTTCTGTGTCTGCAATGCCGCCCTGACTGTTTACAGTGCTGTATTAGCAGATATGGCCAAAATGAGCCAGGAAGATGTGTACAAGGATTTTACTTCTGGTTTGTTGCCAGGTATACAGGTTGTTCCTTCCGGCGTATGGGCAGTGGGACGGGCACAGGAAAATGGATGTAAATATTGTTTTGCCGGATAGAAAAACAGGATCTATAGTATTATGAGTGTGATCAATTCATCCCGGCTATTGGTCTGGACGATTATGGCAACTGTCACTATCGTGGCGGTATTGGCTGCAACGATCAACCGCGGCTTGCCCGTTACTAAAGATGTCACAGAGAGCCCGGGCCTGGTATGGGAGCAACCGGATACTTCACAAATACCGCATACCGATGAAGGAGCCCTGATCCGGTATGGACGCGATCTTATCGCAAATACATCCTGGTACCTGGGTCCGAAGGGAAAGGTAGCAACGATCACTAACGGGATGAATTGCCAGAATTGTCACCTTGATGCAGGAACAAGAACCTGGGGTAATAACTACGGAGGAGTTTTTTCCATGTATCCGAAATTCAGGGAACGTAGCGGAACAGTAGAAAATATCTATAAGCGGATCAATGATTGTATCGACCGTAGCCTGAATGGTCACGTTATTGATACTACCAGCAAGGAGATGCAGGCGATGGCTGCCTATATCAACTGGGTTGGGCAAAAAGTACCAAAGAATGTAAAACCGACAGGAGCAGGAATAAGGGATATTAGTTTTATAGACCGCCCGGCTGATCCTGCGAAAGGTCAAATTGTATTTGTACAAAAATGCCAGCGATGCCATGGTGCCGATGGAAGCGGCACCATGTTATTTGACAGCACCGGGTATCTTTATCCACCACTTTGGGGAAACAATAGTTATAATACCGGTGCGGGATTGTATCGTCTCAGCCGCTTTGCGGGATATGTAAGAGATAATATGCCGTTCGATGCGCCTCACAATAGTGAACCCCTGAATGATGAGCAGGCTTGGGATGTTGCCGCATTTGTCAATTCGCAGCCAAGACCGCAGAAAGATTATAGCAAGGATTACCCAAACATTGGAGGCAAGCCGGCTGACTATCCATTCGGACCTTTCAAAGATGGTTTTTCGGAAGAGCAGCATAAGTATGGGCCATTTAAGACGATAAGTTTAGTAAAAAAGTAATGGCCAGGCAGATCAGATGAGTCAGATCAAAACCTAATTTTTTATCATAAAATAAAATCATGAAAAGGATCATACTATTTTCAGGCCTACTATTTACAGCGTTTTTAGTGCAGGCGCAAAACTCTGACTACCGGGTTGTCTTTGATATGACCAGTAAGGATTCTACTAATCAACAGGCACTCGTTCGCCAGATGAGCCTGATCAGTAAAAGCAATGCGGATGCAAAACTGGAGGCTGTAATTTATGGACAGGGACTGGATATTGTAATAAAAGGAAAAACGGCCCAGGAGCCGGCTCTTGCCCAGTTAATGGCTAATAAGAATGTTACTTTCAAAGTTTGCGAGGCGACAATGAAAAGAAACAATATAGACAGGACCCAACTGATTCCTGGGGTGGAAGTAGTGCCTGATGGCATTTATGAGATCATTACGAAGCAAAAAGAAGGATGGGGATATATTAAAGTGGCGCATTGATGGATTGGCGTGTCGCTGTTGGTAGAATCTGCAAATGAATCTCGTGGTAGTCTTCAGCGTCAAAACTTAGGAAGCCAATTCTCGTCAAACTTTTTTACCTGAAAACCTATATTGCCAACGTTCAAAGTAACTGCGTTTCCATTGTGGTCGTCACTGGAGAAATTGTCAACAACCAGGCAAAATGAAATTATTAAATCGACGTCGCAGTCCTTGTCAGCAGTAATCTTGTAGTTGTCACCGGCAAACCATGTCACAGCTCTCTTGTCCCACCAGGCAATTTGGACATCGTTTTTGTAAATAGAATATTTTCGACCTCTATGTCCGTATACGTCGTAAGTGTCAGAACCACTTTGACATTGATAGTGATGTTTCCAATATGATTTTGTTCTGAATTCTAAAACTTTTTCGTTCCACCTTGTGATATCATACTTCGCCCGAAACCAGGAAAGGCGCTTGTTAATAATCATTCTTGGTTTATCATGGTCATTGTCAAAAAGATTTATTTCAGGCATTAGTCGCCACAGTTTCCTTGAAGCGTAGTGGGTCTGTTGTCCATCGATGAAAATTTTGTATTTGTCGCCTACTGATATTTTCTTTTGATTGATGTCAATTTCCATTGTAAGATCTCATTAAGATTGCAACAAAAACTCTAGTAGTCCAGATCAAGCTTTAATTTATCCTTTAATTCCTTTACCAGCGGGTATTGCTCGATCATTTTTTGGAGTTGTTCTTTCGATGATAGCGGTATTTCCACCTTCGGCCTGAGATCGGGGTTCTCTTCTATCACGACAGTGAACTGCAGCAGCCGGTTGTCTAATTTTTCCTGCAAATAGGCAAACACCTTGTTACGATCCTGTTCGATAAACTTCTGCTCGATATTATTGGCTGTTACCGCTTCAAAAGAATTTTCGTCCTTAATGCGCAGACTCGCCAATTCAAAACTTTGCGCCGCGGGATTCCTGGCATCTTTCAATTTTTGCACATAATCGATCCAGGCCCTGTGCAAAGCGTCTTCCTGTAAGGGCTGGTTAACGTTTCCATTTGCTGAAGAACCATTACCCTCGTATTGTTTGCGGATCTTGTCTAAAGCAGAGATCTTGCCTGTTGCGGGTTGCTTGTTGCCTGTTGCATGTTCCCTGTTCCCTGTTTCCGGTTTCTCGGCACCGGGTGTATTCTCAACAGGGTTGTTTTTTTTAACAACTGGTTGATCAATGATGAGTTTCGTATCGAAATCATCATTGGTCTTATCTTTTACCTTTTGACCCGATAGCGGGCGGGTTTTGACTTCTAAAGGCGTGATGTGCCTTAAGGCGACCGGCTTGGCCGTCTCAATTATTTTTTTTTTACTGATTGTATTTCCCTCAGCCGTGAGTTCAATGGCCTGCTGGAGATAACAGAGTTTAATAAGCGCCAGCTCTACATGCAATCTTTTATTACGCGCTGCTTTATAGTTGATCTCTGTTTCATTCAGGATATTTAGCGAGCTGATCAACACGGCGGGCGAAACATTTTTTGCAGTTGCGATATATTTTTCCCTGAAACTTTCCACTACTTCGAGAAGTGCAGCTGCTTTTTCATCTTTACATACCAGCAGATTCCGGATAAATTCTGCAAAGCCATTTACCACGAGATCGCCCTCAA
>DASSFT010000668.1:0-2767 GCA_035694045.1 Chitinophagaceae bacterium | reverse complement strand
GTATTCGATACCGCGATAAACATTTTTCAAGCTGCGCAGGCGGTCCACATATAATGCAGCCAGCCCACTTTTTTTCAGAGTGCCAAGGTCGCCACCGGATCCTTTTACCCACATTATTTCAGTTGATTCGCCGGTCAATGGGTTTTTAGCCATTGCCTTGCAGGATGTATTGCCTCCTCCATAATTGGTTAGCCGGAGATCGGCGCCCAACAGGTTGGAACGGTAGATCAACAAGGCTACCTCGTCACCTTCCAACTCGCCGGCCTTTTTTTCATCCCACAAGTAGCTCACATGCTTGAATTCGCCTACATCAACATAAGGCTGATGATTTGATTTAGAACGGGCACTCATAACTATTTTTTAAATCAAACATAAATGATCGTTTTCCGTTTGCAATAGCTATCGTCCTCCGACTAAAGTTACTTGATTTTGATCTTTCTCCTTATCCTTTTGCCTGCTGTGCAATTGGTTGCCTCTTCCAACCAGCAAAACAGAGGCTATTATAGTAACGATCCCTATTGCAATAATCGTCTTTGTCCGTTTGGATACGGCTTTCCATTCTCCTAATACGATCCCCCACATATTAGCCACCAGGATGATAAACGCCATGTGGAGTATCCATGAACTTGCTCCATTTCCGAGTTTGCTTTCTCCCATCCCGTAAAAAAAGAACTGGAGGAACCAGGTAGTACCGGCTAACGCCGAAAAAATGTAATTACGCAGCAAAGGCGTCTTCCGGTTGGTATAGTCGCCGAAACTCTTGTTCCTTGCATTCAATATCATGCACCAGATAAAATTGGTGGTCAGCCCTCCCCATAGCAATACAACATAAATTACATTGTTGCGGAAGAGGAATTCCTCACCCTTTGCTGCCAACACCGGGTGAGATACTTTCCATGCTGCGTTTGCCACCTCACTCATTGGCTTGCCTGCTTCCAGTCCAAAATTGAAACAGGCGCTCAATACACCCGAGATAATGGATACAAACAGGCCAAGTCCAAATTTGTACTCTGTCCTCATCTTCATTCCATGCGGGTCGGTTCCATCCAACAACTTCAACTGTTTTTCCTTCATCATACCTGCTTTCCCGCAGATGATGATCGCGATGACGCACACTACCAGGCCTGCCAGCACGATCTGGCCCCAGGTGGAATTGGTCAGCATGCTGAAAGTATCCTTGCTCTCTTTTGGATGGACGTCATAGTAAATGGACGGAATCAGCGAACCGAACACCATACAAAGGCCCAGGATGATACTGCTACCAAGGGCCACTCCGAGATAACGGACGCCCAACCCATAAGTGCAACCGCCAATACCCCAAAGAATTCCAAATAAAAATGTCAGCCCCAGCGTGGTACCGTCCGTTTCCCTGATAATCTCCGCAAACCCCGGTATTGTCAGCCAGGCTGCCACCGGCGGCACTACCAGCCAGGAAAACAGGCCGCCTACGATCCAAAAGCTTTCCCAATTCCAACCCTTTACTTTTTTGTAGGGGATATAAAAACTGCCGGAGGCAAAACCGCCAATGAAATGGAAGATAACGCCAAGAATAACGCCCATGTATTAGTCAATTTTCGTGTGGAAGCAATTGAAAATTAAAGATAACTTATCTGTCCTTTTGCCTGTCCCGCACTGTCATGGTGAGAGATGAGTGGTTAGTGGTCAGTGGTAAGAGAGCTCCAAACCCTGTAATCACCTCAAATTTGTAGTCGGCTCCTCTCACCATTCACCACTCACCACTCACCATTTTGCTGTATGTTTGGAGCCGATTGAAAGGCCTGTCATGATGAAGCAACCCCTTATTTTCAAACACCTGTTTATTGATTACTATTCGGCTACCCCCAAATACCTCCAATTGGCAAACTCAATCGTTAAGGCGATTGCCGAGGGTGTGTTAAAAGAAAACGATGTCCTGCCTTCGATCAATGAGTTAAGCTTTGAGTTCGAAATATCCCGGGATACTGCCGAAAAAGGATATAAACACCTGAAAAAAACAGGGGTCCTGGGGTCGGTTCCTGGCAAGGGTTATTTTGTCAAGAATGCGAACCTGGACCAGAAACTAAAGATTTTCCTCCTGTTCAATAAGCTGAGCCCACACAAAAAGATCATCTATGATGCATTTATGGCCTCGCTCGGCGATATGGCCGCTATCGACTTTTATATTTACAATAACGACTTTCTCTTATTCAAAAAACTGATCAGCCAGCAAAAGGGCGATTACACTCATTATGTGATCATCCCTCATTTCCTGGAAGGAGGCGAAAATGTTCATGAAATCGTGAACACGTTGCCAAAGGAGAAACTGATATTAATGGATAAATTGTTGCCGGGAGTAAAGGGCAATTATGCCGCGGTCTACGAAGATTTTGAAAAGGATATTTACAATGCGCTGGAGCAGGCCAATGATAAGCTGAGCAAATACAATACGATCAAGATCATCTTCCCCGAATACACCTATCATCCCAAGGAAATCCTGGAAGGATTTTACAAATATTGCCAGCAATATGCCTTCAATTACCAGGTGGTGCATACCATCGAAGAAGAGAAAATCCGCAAAGGAGAAGTCTATATCAACCTGATGGAAAACGACCTTGTCATCCTGATAGAAAAGATCCTCGCCACCGGCTTAAAAGTCGGAAAGGATGTGGGCGTAATATCCTACAACGAAACTCCTTTGAAAAAGATCATCCTTAACGGGATCACGACAATATCAACTGATTTCCAGATGATGGGTGAGAAAGCAGCTCAAATGATCCTGGAATCGTCA
>DASSFT010000667.1:0-2605 GCA_035694045.1 Chitinophagaceae bacterium | reverse complement strand
GGCCCTCCTGGTAGCACATCGTGATCCGGTGACTTTTGCCTGGAATGATGCGCCTTCTGTGGAATTGCCTGGGCAGGTGATCCCTTCCGACGTGCCTGCATGGTGGCTGCTGAAAAAAAAGAATGCCATGTTTTACAACGGATTTGGTCGTGGTGATTTTGGAAAATTTTTGATGGGGTCAAGCCTGCTCACGACCAACGATACAATGCATGCCAGGAAGGTGGATGGACACATGCCCGACGTACTGGCTTACATTTTTTCAGTTCAACCCCCGAAATATCCAAAGAAAATTGATGAAACACTTGCGGAAAAAGGGCGAGTCATTTTTGAAAACATCTGCAGTGGATGTCACGGCAGCTACGGAAGTAAAGAGGACTATCCCAACCTTTTAATTCCCGAATCGATCATCGGTACGGATTCCTTATTGAATCAAAGCAATTATCAATACTCTAATATGATCGACTGGTACAATAAAAGCTGGTTCAGCAAAGGAGATCACCCGGCCAATCTTGTTCCCTTTAACGGATATGTTGCTCCCCCTTTGGATGGCGTTTGGATCACTGCACCCTACTTTCACAATGGCTCAGTGCCAACAATTGAGGCGGTGCTTAATAGTAAGATACGTCCCACTTACTGGACCAGGGATTTTATCCAGGGAACTGCTTCCGGAGATGCTACAAAATATGATTATGAGAAACTGGGATGGCAATTTCAAACACTTCCTGGTGCGGACACGAAATTCACTTATAACACTACCTTACCCGGCTATGGAAATTATGGACACACTTTCGGCGATCAATTGAGCGAAACAGAGCGAAGGGCAGTGATAGAATATCTGAAGACGTTGTGATAAAACAAAGCCCGCGATCGCTCGCAGGCTTTAGAATCAAGGGGAAATATTTTAATATCGACTATAGTAGGTTCGTACCTTATAGATAAGATCGCTGTAAATACCTTCCTGGATGCACTTAACAACGTCTTGTTCGCGGGGAGGTGTATCCAAAGCTTGGTTGAGCGACGCTCTATCTTCATCACTTAATGCCCTTTCATCTCCTGTGTAAGAACTAAACGAGGTTGACCAACTACTGTTACCGACGACATTATCGCTCCACAACGGTCTGCCCTTAGTGTCGCGAACATTGATGCTTAATGTTCCCTGGGAGGACATGGTTCGCTGTGTTGTGGTAATGATAGCTTTTACTTTTGCATACTGTTTTATAACCGAATCGGGTTTGTATACCGTTTCCTTTACGACGACATCTTTTGAAATCTCCCTTGTTGAATAATTATCATTAATTCTTCCAATATTAATTTGCGTAAAATGCATTTCTACGATCTCGTCGGGAACTATATTTAGTCTTTGCGTCTCCCACGTCGAATAGAATTTCACAAACTCATTGCCTGTATTGTTCTGCAGGATCCTGATTATATCATTGTCAAAATTCTGCAGTTGATAATTGTAGGAGGCAAATTGAAAGCCATAATTATTGACGGGAATGATGGCCACAACGGTAAGGGCGGCATCATATGCCTGGTTTATCATTTGCTGGATATTGGCATCACCCGGTTTAAAACCCATTGCTGTCTTGAATTCGTGGTAGGCGTTTTTGAAACTTTGCCTGTCATTATTATGCATCAATTGCATACCCCTGTTATAGTGAACATCACTGGCTTTTGCGGCATTAGCATTTATTTCCGGTGAATAATCTGTAGGGCGAACCAGTTCGTACACCGAAGGCGCTTTGAAAATAACGTTGTGCAAATTTTGCAGATCAGTATATTCATTATACATCCATTCGTATTTCAATTCATTGTCCATCGACGAATAATTGCGAATGCGATTTTCATGATCAGTAACTGCATACCGATAGGCATCCTGCACAACAGATTTTAACTTAGGATCGTTGGGGTCTTTTTGCAGCTTTTTTACGGCTACCTGCACCGCTTCATCGTAATTCCCTTTTTGATAAAGCTTGCTCGCTGATTTACAGCTTGCCAGTGCAATGCCCAGTACAATAAAAGAGAGAAAGTAAACTTTTTTCATAAACATCATTTTTTATCTGACGTTCCGGATCCCGACTTGTAACTATACCTGCCCTGAATTAAATCATCCTTAACAGATTCGTTAACGAAGGTTAATGCGTATTATTATGGGGATAGTATTAATACTTGAGAATATCACGAATAAAATTGTGGTATTCGTCGAATTTTGGGAGATTATTGTGTCCCCCGCCATGAATCCGGATCAGGGTTATCTTCCCTGGATTTAGTTTTTGCAGAGCTTCGCTGTGCCTGATGGGGATCAGCCTGTCCTTTGTGCCATGAATAATATAGGTGTGACAATTAACATGGCGGATCCATTTATCGGTGCGTAAATGATAACGCAAAACATAACGGATTGGCAAAATAGGGAGGAAGCGCTCAACAACTTTTTGGAAATTGTAGTAAGGAGAGTCCAGGATCAGGTACCGCGGCTTATTTTCCGAAGCGACCTTGGTAGCAAACCCACTCCCAAGACTCCGGCCATACACTATTATATGATGCTCATGGTATTGTTTTGCCAGCACGTTATATACAAATTGCATATCATCAAGCATCTCTTTTT
>DASSFT010000666.1:0-4207 GCA_035694045.1 Chitinophagaceae bacterium | reverse complement strand
AAAGGCTGGTACAGAACATCCGCAGCTATGGAAATCATCTTACGACCGGCTTTTTGGGTACACCTTATTTATGTGATGTGCTGACAAGATTTGGATATCCTGATGTTGCCTACACTTTATTGATGCAGGAAAGCTATCCATCCTGGTTGTACCCGGTAAAAATGGGTGCAACGACCATCTGGGAAAGATGGAATGGCATACGGCCGGACAGTACATTTGAACCGGCTTCCATGAATTCATTTAATCATTATGCATATGGTGCGATCGGCGACTGGATGTACAGTACGATCGCCGGTATCAATGCGTTTGATGATACTCCCGGCTACAAGCTTAGTTTCATACAACCACGTATTGGCGGTGGTCTCAGTTTTGCATCAGCAAGCCTGCAAACCGTTTATGGGAAACTCAGCAGTGGGTGGAAAGTTGAAGCCGATCAAATTCTATACGATGTCGAAATACCACCCAATACCTCAGCTGTTCTTATCCTGCCTTTGACCAATGCTGAAGATCTTACTGAGAATGGCAGGATCATACAAATAAACGTTTCTGAGCGTCAAACTGGGGGCCGCCCGGAATTACGATTGGGCTCGGGCGTTTATCATTTTGTGGTGAAGAAAAAACCTAAATAACGTTACAGTTTTTTTCAGAAAACTTAAATTAGAAATATGCCAGCAAATGTTATCGAAGAAAAATTACGACAGTTTGGATATACATTACCGGTACTCCCCTCCTCGAAAGGAATTTATAAACGATGCCTGGTTGATGGCCACCATTTATATGTGTCCGGGCATGTGTCGGTAAACGCAGATGGAAGCCTGATCACCGGCAAACTGGGAAAAGATTTGAACGAAGATCAGGGAGTCAAGGCTGCCAGGCAATGTGGGTTAGCCATGCTAAGTTCGATCAAAGATCATTTTGGAGACCTGGGTAAAATAAAGAGAGTGATCAAATTGCTGGGTATGGTAAATGCGACCCCGGATTACGAAAAGCATCCAATAGTGATCAATGGCTGCAGCGAGTTGTTTGTTGCGCTTTGGGGAGAAGACAATGGCAAGGGTGTCCGTAGTGCGGTAGGCATGGGTTCGCTGCCGGGAAATGTGGCGGTGGAGATTGAAGCGATTTTTGAAATCGAAGGATAATTTGATCCCGCCTGTGGGCGGGGGAAAATGAGTAATTTGAAAATGCCGGGCATATAAGATAAAAAATTGTGCTGAGTAGCGGACTGGACGTACAAGTGTGCGACGCAAGGGACGACGATAGTAGTACTGGCGATGACAAAAAAATAAAAGACATGAATTGGTATGAGATCCAAAACGTTGACGAAATAGATTCACCGGCCCTGATTTTATATAAAGAACGGGTTCAGCAAAACATTGCCGCTGCAATCGAAATGATAAAAGATGTACGGCGGTTGCGACCCCATGTGAAGACAAACAAGATAGCCGAGGTATGCAAAATGATGCTGGCTGCCGGGATCACTAAATTCAAATGTGCAACGATAGCAGAAGCTGAAATGCTCGGTATGATCCAGGCCAGGGAAGTATTGCTCGCTTATCAACCCGTCGGACCCAAAGCAAAACGGCTTTTATCGCTGGTGCAACAATATCCCGGTACGTCGTTTAGCTGTGTGGTTGATAATTATTCAGCAGCAAAAAATTTGTCGGATGTCTTTACATCAGCCGGTAAGATCATCCCGGTTTTTATTGACCTGAATACCGGCATGAACCGCAGTGGTATTCAACCTTCCAAAGCACTGGAATTATTTAATCAACTACAAACGCTCGCTGGTCTCACCGTTGTAGGACTGCATGGTTATGACGGGCATGTTACAGCACCAGATCTCCATCAAAGAGAAGAGGCAAGCGATAATGCCTTCAAACAGGTAGAATCGTTGATCGCAGAAATTGAAAAGATCAGTAACAGGCCATTGACGATTGTTGCCGGGGGCTCTCCTACTTTCCCGGTCCATGTAAAAAGAAATATCGAATGCAGCCCGGGGACATTCGTATTTTGGGACTGGAATTATAAAAAGAATTACCCTGATCAACCATTTGAGTATGCAGCGCTGGTGTTGACAAGGATCATTTCAATTGTCGACGCCACTACCATCACCACCGACCTGGGACATAAATCGGTGGCCGCGGAAAACCCTCAGCCCCGGGTCTATTTCCTGAATGCAGCCGATGTGGTGCCAGTGGGACAAAGCGAAGAACATCTCGTTTTAAAAGTGCCTGACAGTTCTGTTTATAATGTGGGAGATGTTTTATATGGAGTTCCCATTCATATTTGTCCCACTGTTGCTCTTTATGATAAAGCCTTTGTAGTGGAAAATAATAAAGCCACATCAACCTGGAAGGTGATTGCAAGGGATAGAAGCATCATGATTTAATAAAATTCGAAAAAAGAATTACGAAAAACGAATAGCGAAAGCCGAAATAGATACGATTGAATGTTTATAATTGATGCACACCTTGATCTTGCCATGAACGCGATGGAATGGAATCGTGACCTTCGCCTGCCGGTAAATGAGATACGCAAAAGAGAAGAAGGGTTAAAAGATAAGCCCGACCGGGCAAAAGGCACAGTTTCTTTGCCCGAACTAAGAAAAGGTAATATCGGCCTTGTCGTTGCCACGCAAATCGCGAGATATGTCGAGCCCGGCAATCCCCTCCCCGGTTGGAATTCAACCGAACAGGCCTGGGCTCAAACGCAGGCGCAACTCGCCTGGTATAAGACCATGGAAAGAGAGGGCGAAATGGTTATGATCAAAGATGCTGAACAGCTCGGGAAACATCTTGCTTTATGGGCAAACGACCAGGTGGCAGACAAAAAACCCGTTGGTTATATTCTCAGTCTTGAAGGCGCCGACTCACTCATCACCATCGATCATCTTGATCTTGCATACGAATATGGGCTCCGTGCCCTCGGTCCCGCGCACTACGGGGCCGGGCGCTATGCAAATGGCACCGATGCCACAGGTAAGATGGGTAGCAATGGAGTTGCGCTATTAAAAAAAATGCAAGAACTCAACATTATTCTAGATGCTACCCATTTATGCGATGATGCATTTTGGCAGGCAATGGAAGTTTTTCAGGGACATGTATGGGCGAGTCATAATAATTGCAGGGCGCTGGTCAATCATAACCGGCAATTCAGCGACGAAATGATAAAGGCGCTGGTTGAAAGGAAAGCTGTCATCGGGGTTGCTTTGGATGCCTGGATGATGGTACCCGGTTGGCAACGCGGCATTTCCCAGCCCCTCGAAATGCAATGCGATCTTGAAAAAATCATAGATCATATTGATCATATCTGCCAGTTGGCGGGGAACAGCCTGCATACTGGTATCGGCAGCGACCTGGATGGTGCTTTCGGCAAAGAGCAATCTCCTCATGACCTCGAAACGATCGCCGATCTGCAAAATATAGACGCTCTTCTCACGAAGCGTGGCTATAAGCCCGAGGATATAAAAAATATCATGCACGACAACTGGATACGTTTTCTGCGCCGGGCATGGAAAACTTAATTCTCGCAACCCACCTTTTGGTCCGAAGGACTCGGCACTCCTTCGGAGCGGTACGATTTGCCACGGATACACGGATAAGCGATTGAAAGGTTTAAAGATGAACCTTGTCACGGACGACTTCATTTTTCTCCGTGGCAGCATTTTATCTCTCGCAACGACGCAACGACGCAACGATGAGCATGTCAGTAGCCGCAAATTCCGTGTATCCGTGGCGATTTTCTTAAATTTTGTGGCCGAGATTACATCACTGAATTGTATAGCTTTAACCCATTCTTTTAAAAAATAATCTCCGGAACGGGGTGACCTTTTTCTATTTTGACCATTCACTATAAAAGCCTTCGGATGTACGACCACAAGATCATTGAGCTTCTCAGATCGGAAAAACCTGACAAAGCCTTATCTGTCCTGTATAAACATTTTCCAATGACACGAAAGATCGTGGTGTCGAACGGCGGGAATGCGCAGGATGCTGAAGACATTTTCCAGGAAGCCCTGATCATTGTCTGCAGAAAAGTAAAGGACCCTGGTTTTCAACTGACCGCCCAGCTAAGCACTTACCTCTACAGCGTGAGCCGTTTTCTTTGGAAAGACGAGCTGAGAAAAAGAAAATCTTTTGCACCAGTAAATCTTGAAAGTGGTTTAGATCCGGCTGAAGAAAAAGAACTGGAAGGCCTGGTTGAACAG
>DASSFT010000665.1:0-4280 GCA_035694045.1 Chitinophagaceae bacterium | reverse complement strand
CCTTCGAGGCAAAAAATGACATGTCCTTTGCTGCACCAGTGATCTGCTTTGTAGCCGGCGGAATATTCCACTCTTCTTACCCTGATATCATTTACCATTTGAGTCTGCCAGTAAGCAATACCGGTTTCGCCTTTGTGTTCTTCACGGGGCACAACTGACCAGTCAAGTGTCTGAAATGGAAAGGATGCGATTTTCATTGTAACAGGTTTGATTTATCATGAGTAGCGCAGGAAATATTTTCCGTTTACTTTCTTTTGCGAGGTTTCCTGTATTTCCGCATTTATTTTCCTGGTTAAATAGCGGAACAGCGTATCAATGTCCTTTGACTTTTTCATACATTCTTTTTCGGTCAGCTCCTGGATGCTTAGCGAGAGTGCATCGTAGAGTACGAGCAGGATACTGGCGCCATGTTCCTTCAGACTTTCGGGAAGATGAGGCGTGGCTTCTTCTATAAACTTTGTCCTTTGGCCATCCTGCTTATAAAAATGGAAAACTTCGGCGAACCTGCTGCCCTCATTCGAATAAGGATTCGATAACGTTTCGACGATCCTGTCAATGCCTTTTGCCAGCATCTTTTTAAAATAAGCCAGCGTGCCGGCGCCATAGTCAAATTCGAGATTGATCAACGCCCTTCGGTAACATTCACGTCCCTCATCGTCGAGGAAGAGGACAACATCATCGGGAAGTTTTGCTGCAGGAGATTCGGGAACTGGATACTGGCCGATCTTACGGATAAAGTAACGCGGTGATTCCTCCCGGGAAGCCCCGTTAATAACAACAGTTATTTTATATTCTTCACAAGACTGGCAGACGCCGTGAAAGATCACTGTAAAACCCTCGGCAGAATGATGCTGTTGCGGAGGATGGATGCCATTACCGTTTGAGGAAGGAATAATGAGGCGGAAAGGTTGAACCTCTTTTTCTTTCTGGCAGAAAAAATTAAAGGCCAGGTTATCCAGGTCGGCAGCTTCGATGGGCTGGTCGGTTCCAAACCTGGAATAAAGAGGGTATTCCTCAATAAAATGAGATAAGGACGAACCGGGTTTGTTCATAGTATGCTGTTAGCTCATTTCGCTGACCCATTTGTCCCGTTCATCGGGACTGAACTTCCATGGTGCAAAATTGTTCTCCACGTTGCTGAACATGGCGTTCCATTCTGGCGGCGCATTGCTTTCTTCCATCACAAGATACCTGCGCATCTGCAAAATTATATCCAGTGGGCTGATGCTGACAGGACATTCCTGCACACAGGCATTACAACTGGTGCAGGCACGCAATTCTTCCGTAGAAATATAATTATGCAATAGACTTTTGCCATCATCCTTGAACTCGCCGTTCTTATTAATGTTCCTGCCGATCTCTTCCGTCCTGTCCCTCGTATCCATCATGATCTTCCGGGGAGATAAAAGTTTACCAGTGATGTTGGCAGGACAGGCGGCAGTGCATCGTCCGCACTCAGTGCAACTATATGCATCCAGCAGATTTTTCCAGCTGAGGTCGACGATATCTTTTGCACCGAATTTTTTGGGAGGTACCACATCCCCCGTGGGCGCCAATTCAGGTTGCATCGCATACAGCACTTCCTTTTGAACCGACGGCATATTCTCCATTTCACCCATCGGTTCAAGCCTGGCATAATAGGTGTTTGGAAACGCAAGGAGAATATGCAGATGCTTGGAATAAGGAAGATAGTTGAGGAAAGCAAATATGCCGACGATATGCAACCACCAGCAGCCCCGTTCCATTCCAACCAATGTTGATGAGCTCAGGTTATTAAAATAAGATGCCAGGTTTCCTGAAACCAGGAAATTTCCTACATTTTGATAATGCCCGTACTCTCTCAATTGCAGGGCGCGGTCAGACGTGTTCATGGTGAGAAAGAGCATCATCAGGATGATCTCGGTGATCAGGATATAATTTGCATCGCTTCTCGGCCATCCATCGAGTTCATGCATCGCAAGTCTTCTTACTTTCACAACATTCCTCCGGATAAGGAAGATTAGACAGCCTGCCAACACCAGCACAGCTAAAACTTCGAAAGCATCTATAAGGAAAACATAAACGTTTCCCAGCGAAGCGGCAAAAAGGCGATGCGTCCCCAGGATGCCGTCCAGTATGATCTCCAGCACCTCTATATTGATAATGATAAAGCCGGCATAGACAAAGAAATGAAGAATAGCCACCAGCGGGTTGCGAAACATTTTTTTCTGTCCAAAAGCGATCAGTAGAACATTTTTCCATCGCTGAGGTTTGTTGTCGCTGATATCTTCATCCCTGCCCAGCATTATGTTGCGACGGATCTCTCCTGCTTTTTTTACAAAAAGCCAGACGGCAACAGCAGTAATAAGTATGAATAAAATTTGTTGGACAATTTGCATCGCAGTGGATTACAAGTGCTAATTTACGTCTTGATCGCTTCGGTTTACGCGTTTGGTACAAAAAGTTTATAATTGCTGCCTGGAATCTAATTCATGGTGAAAAAATAATATCGTGGATTCAAAAAAATATATAATCGATCAGTCTATTGCTGAAAAAAAGCTCCGCAGGATGGCGCTTGAGATCATTGAGAACAATATGGATGAGAAAAATATTATTCTCGCAGGGATCCGGGAAAGTGGTAGCGTGGTTGCAAATTGTATCCGGCAAATCCTCTCTGAAATATCCTCGTTGCAAACCGAAGTCATTAGCATTACTTTGGATAAGAAGGAGCCAAAGGAAGTTACACTTAGCAAAAAAATTGATTTTAACGATAAGGTCATCATCATCGTGGATGATGTTGCTAACAGCGGGAAGACGTTGCTCTACGCTTTAAAACCTTTCCTCGATTTTCTTCCCAAAAAAATTCAGGCCCTGGTGCTTGTTGCAAGAAGCCATAACTCGTTTCCTGTCCATCCCGATTATGTCGGTCTTTCCATTGCGACCACTTTACAGGAACACATCTTCGTAGAAGTAAGCAAAGACAAAGTACTGGGCGCCTACCTGGCCTAACCCGCCTGCCGTTCATCCCAATACAACGGCTAAGACCTTCCTGTTGAATCGCCCGCCATGCCTCTTTGGATAAGCATCTTTCTGCTTCATAGGAATTGAGCAGGTTTTGACAAACTTTCCATCACTTTTAACTGGCCCGAATAGAATGGATTAGCGAACTTCTCGGCCAGCCGTGAACGTGACAAGGTGATTCTCTTCTGCTAAAACCATCTAATATGTTGCGTAATTATTTTTTGATTGCCTTGCGCAATTTCAGGAGACAAAAGCTTTTTTCCTTTTTGAATATGTCCGGCCTCGCACTAGGCCTTGCCAGTTCAATCCTGATTTTTTTATATGTCAGCGATGAGCTGCGTTACGATGGCATGCATCCGCATTATCACAATACTTATCGCATAGGAAGTACCTGGTCAAACCCTGATGGACGCAGTTTTGATAATACAGAGGCGCCAGGTTTCTGGGTAAAGCATTTAAAAGATACCCGCTCAGAAGTTACCGGGGCTACCCGGATAGCCTATATCGGCTACCCAACATCGCTTAATTATAAGGCAAAAGAGAAGATCATTCTTACAGAGGAGATAAAATGGGCGGAGCCTGGATTTGATAAGGTCCTGGAGTTTCATCTCACCAGGGGCAACCAGCAGAAGATGTTTGAAAACAACAACAGCATCGTCCTTAGTGAAACGGGGGCCAAAAGATTATTTGGTACCGCAAATCCCATCGGCGAAATAATTACAGTAAAACATTTCTGGGCCACGCATGACCGGGAGATAGATGTGATAGTTACCGGCGTTTACAGGGATCTTCCTTCGAATTCTCATTTCAAACCTAAATATATTCTCAACATAAATGCATTCCGCTCGGTCCAGGATAATTTCACTGCATTTATGGAAGGAACAAGGTTTGATCATGACCTTGCATTTTTGGAAAGTTATATCATATTAAAACCTGGTACTGATGCCAGGCTTATCGAAGCCGATCTGAAACCTCTGGCCAACCAACTCCTTCAATCCGATTCGGGAGCCGTTGCTGCGGGATGGAAGCTGAACCCGTTCCTGGTTAAAATGTCGGACATGCATTTTGATCAAAAAAACTTATGGGAGAATGGTATCCGTGGCGATAAAAAATACCTGGCCATATTTAGTGCTATCGCTCTTCTTATCATCCTGATAGCCTGTATAAATTATATGAACCTGGCCACAGCCCGTTCGGCCAGGCGGGCAAAGGAGGTAGGGCTCCGGAAATCTTTCGGAAGTAACCGCGGCCAGATCGCCCGGCAGTTCTTTATTGAATCG
>DASSFT010000664.1:0-5068 GCA_035694045.1 Chitinophagaceae bacterium | reverse complement strand
GTTCGATTGCGGTGCTTTTACATCTGTGGTTGCCATGGTTGGGGCCTGTCCTGACTGATGAGTTGGAATCTCACGAACCACCCAGTATCCAATAGCAAACAATACTAAAACTGCCGCGGCCACCCATCTCCATCTTTGCCTTGGCTTCATCGGAACAACAGGCGCCCCCAGTTTTGAACTCACGATTTCATGATAAATCTGTTCCCACTCCTGCGGATTATACTCTACCGCAGCGTCCGACTCCTCAATAATATTCTCAAAACTATTTTGTAAGGCTTCTTCGTCCTTCTCCTCCAATAAAACTGCCCCCAGCTCATGCAGCTCCGCTTCCGTTATCTTTTTTTCCAAATACTGCTTTAGTAAATATTGTACCCGCTGCCGATTCATAATTGTTACAAGTCGGTTTGCAACCAGTGCAGGACTATTTAACTCAAAAAAATAATTTAGAAAAGAAAGGAGAAACCCTTTTGTATGGCCGACCTTATGTCGTTGAGCGCCTTTATTAATTGATTCTTAACGGTGTTAGGCGATGTCTTGAGTTCCCGGGCAATTTCCGGAATTGTCATTTCCTGCTCCCTGCTCATTAGATAAACTTTCTTTACCGCAGGCGATAACTGATCGATCGCCCTGCTCACAATCGTTAGCATTTCTTTTGCCGCCAAATCCTGCCCGGCTCCAAGCTCCTGACTTCCGACCAGATAGCTTTCGAGTCCAGACTGCTTAAGCCTGTTCAGCAATTTTCCATTTGCTGCCTGTCTGCGCAGATAATTCGTCGCCATATTCGAAGCAAGCCTTATGATCCACGCCTTCGGACTTTCAATCGCACCTAGCTTAGATCGCTGCAACCATAGTTCCATGAAAAGATTCTGTATCACTTCTTCGGCTTCGGCTGCGGAACCCGTCAATCGTTGCACGAACGGCAGGAGTTGTTTTGTATAGGAATGAAACAGTTCACGGAAAGCGGCTTCGTCGCCTCTGGCTATCCGGACAAAGAGTTCTTTATCGGCGTCGGGGTTGTATGGTGAGTTCGCGGGCATGCGACAACAGCTCGAATCAACAAGGATGAAGGCGGTGAAATGGTTCCCCGAAATTACAGGATGGACATAATATATTCTAATCAGCGCAAGTGATGTGCAAACCGGCGATACTTTTGCTTAACAAGAAACAGAATGAAAGGGGAGAGCGTCTTTAAGGGTAGCAAGACTCGACTTCTTTAAACAGAGACAGAGGAATCAGAATGTAACCGTTGGGAACTATACCACCTTAGGGTTCTAAAGCCCTCCTTCCGCCACCGTGCTCCAAGGCTGATCGACTTCGGCCAAGGTTTATGGCATGCGATGCTTTGGCGCAACAAAAACGCTAATTCTTAATCAGGCTACCATTATGCGATGTTTGGAATATCGCGATGGTGAACCTTGAATCTTGTGGAAATATTCAAATCAGTTCGGCCTACTGCTCGTTCGACGCGGTTCGGCTGGATTATTTGAATTATCGTCAATAACTAGCAGCTTTCTTTCTCCTTTATCATTCACGCGGTAAAAATGATCGCGCTCGATGAGCAGCGCCTCGCTTTTGCCCTCGGCGTGTTTGGTGTCGGTGTTGATAACCTTGCCGTCGTACCAAACGCTTATCGTATCGGCAACAATTGTGTGCCCGGTGACTATCTGCTTAGCACCAAATAGTATGAGGATTTTTTCAATTTCCACCTGCGGAGTTTTATAAATCGTATCATATCCTTTTAGTCCGATATTCACTTTCATTGGATTTTCCAGATAATAATCACGATACCAAAAAAGACCAACCTTCGTGCTAAGCACTACTCGTGCCTTAGTTTCGGAAATCGTACCTCTATTGTCGTAATATTCTCTAGCAATCGCATTAATCTCAGGAATTTGTATGTTCAACCGGGTTAATTCCGGTGAAATCCCTGCATGACAAAAAATAATATCTCCGATTTTTTCAATGACATTTTTAGTACGCAACCATTTCCCAAGACATGTGCCTTGACTGTACAGGTCAGAAAGTTTTTTATGAAGCAAATCTGCATTTTCAATATACTTTTTTTGGGTATAGCGATGATCTCCTTGCAGGTTCATGATGTCGTGGTTTCCCAAAATAAAATGCACGTACCCACCGGCAGCTCTGGCTTTTTCTTCCAATGAATAGATCAACCATAAACATTCTGTAACCTGGTCACCTCTATCAAACATGTCGCCAGCGAAAACCAAATGACCCTTGCCAAAAATCCAATTATATTTTTCATCGATGACCTGATTAGCCTGTAACAGCTTTCGAAGCGCGGAAAAATTACCTTCAATATCTGAGCAGACGAAATACTTTGAAGGCTTCTCAAATTCACATGGTTCAATGGCCAACACCTTTTTTAACCCGACGATAAGACCCATCTTTGGGTCGTCGGTCCCTGTCTTTAATTTTAGGCGGGACAAGGTATCCGTGCGAACACTATCTTTCAAAACACGCCTAACCCCATTATTTAGTTGTACTCGCTCTATTATGGACCAACCTGGTTTTATAGAAACGTATGGCCCGTCATTTTCCACAGCCAGCAATTGTTTCATCACTGTAATAAGATCTTTTGCCTCATTGATTCGTGGGTCAGGCACCGTCCCATACAACCTGGATGAAAAATCGATCAATTGCAATAAAGGATAACTTTTAACATTGTATCTTTCAATCAGAGAATGCGACTCTCCTAATCCGCCGGTATAAAGGTTAATTCCACCTCCACTTGTGTATTTTTTTTGGGCGATACTTTGTAACCACTGACCCCGGTCCTTATCGATTGAAACGTTTATGAAAACCACATCTTTTCTATCTTTGAACTCATCCTCCAGTTTACGTAATGCGGGAGCCATTTGTATACAGCCTTTGCAACCAGTAAACCAGAAATCCATAACGATCAGTTTCCTCTTTAAGGATGTTGATGAAAAAGGTTTGCCGTTAACATCGACCAACGCAAAATCAGGTGCCGGCATACCCTTTGCCAGGGTCATAGACGTGATCATTTCTTTCCTTACGTTGTTTTTATATTCCGTATAGCCGGGCAAGGAAAGATAATCATTGGCGCATGCTATCGTTTCCTGCTCGCCTGGATATTTCTTGAACATACGTAGTGTCAAAAGCTGCGTGAGTACTCTTTCTCGGTAGAGTCCAGTAAAATATTTTTTCGCGTACCTATAGGTTTCAACATATTTTTCCAGCACGGATTTATTATCAATCCAATTTGCTGCCCTGGCGCGTTCAAGCGCACAATATGCTTCAAGTGCGGAACCGACCATCCCGGGTAAAGCCGATACATCACCTTTGCCGAGCATTGACATGGACGGGCAAATCGTTGAATTATATAACTCGGATAAAACCTTTGGGCTTACTGAAATCTTCTTATTATTTTTAAGCGCCAGGAATTTTTGGCAAATATTCCAGATATAGTCAATCACACATCTTGAACGTTCATAAGCGTATGCAAATTTGGATAGCCCTCCAGAGATGGAATCGATTATTTTGAGCTGCCTATCCAATACCCTCTTGTTATAATTATAGTATTGAAGATAGTCACTGGTCGAATCCGTGGACAGGTAGCTATTGTTAGCGGGCAACGGTATTTCTTTAATAATTTCTGTCAACCGATTCCTGATGTATACTTTTTCAAAACCATGCCCTGAAAACACAAGTATTCCGCCAGCTTTCCTTACAGAAATACTATCTCCCGGTTCAATCAGAAACGCTTGCCCTTCCAGTAAAGGCATTTTTCGCACCAGGAAAGGTGAATCGCACATAAAAACACACCTCAGTTTGCCATCTCGAACTGTTTCAACACTTACGTTCATACCGGGTTTGATCTCATTAAAATACACAGGCAACAGATGTACGCTATCATAAGCTGTCGGAGATGTCATTTTGACCTCTGCTTCAATAACGGCATACTTTGGTTGGCTGCGAGCAGTAGTCGAAAATAAAAGCACTGCTATAACTAGCCTACAAACAATTTTAGATTTGTTTGCCATAATATATTTCCTTTAAATCAACTCTACTAACTAGTAGGATGGATTCTGTTTTAAAGAATAAGCAGAAACGTCGCCTAGTGGCAAAGGAGCTATTGCCTTATCGTTTGGATAAGATAATGTTGAGGTGGCTGGGCTGTTGAAGTCAGTTCTTACAACTGGTTTGCCAGTGCGCAGAAGATCGAACATTCGTAACCCTTCGAAACAAAGTTCTTTACGTCGCTCCTTATAAACCGAATCAAGTAAGGCTGATCCCGTTGCTGTAGAATTAGCGGCAGTCAAATCTGCGCGTTGTCGAATAAAATCAAGATAATACCTTGCACTGTCTTCCATACCCAGTTTCGAGTACGACTCAGCCGCGGTTAGATACATTTCGGAGGAGCGGATAATTGAATGGTAATATGAAGCTTCTGGCACCGAGAATCCTGCTATAACTCCAACCGGAAATTTTTTGATTGTCTGATTGCCAGATACAAGTACTACCCAATTTGCCCTGATATCCCCAGGTCGTTCTCTTAATAGATTGGCAATATCGGTTGTTGCCCAAAAATAATACGCATAATAGGCTCCTGCATACAATGTTGAATACGGTGTTGAAGTAGGCGGAAGCCAGAATAGTGATTCCGTATCACCGTTAGCAAACAGTTTTGTCGGATAATCAGGTCTGCTCATCAAAGGCGCTACCGAAACGACATCCCTAGCCACTACCTTTGCATTTATGTAATCATTCCTGAACAAATAGGTTCTCGCCAGCAAACCCTTTGCCGCAGAAGCAGTGACCACAGTCTTTGAAGATGCGGTTACAGGCAATAACGCAATCGCGCTCTTGAGATCGCTGATCATTTCAGTATAATCTTCCGCCACGGTATTTCGTGACACCGTTTTGAATCGGTCACTTTCTTTGATATATGGAACTCCGGGATGTGAAGCATCAGCAGTGAATGCAAACGGCTGCGCATATACATTTACCAATAACTGGTGAACATGTGCCCGGATTGTCAACGCCTGTCCCTTTATATTGTCCGCCTTTGCAGGATTGTCTGCAC
>DASSFT010000663.1:0-3063 GCA_035694045.1 Chitinophagaceae bacterium | reverse complement strand
AAATTACCTGATATATTCACGGTTGGCGGAGAAATATCAGGATACTGCGCCACTGGAAGACTAACTAGTGAGATAAGCCCTATCAACACCAGCACTATTGAGATCACAATCGCGGTGACAGGTCTCCTTATAAAAGTTTCTGCTATCATAGTGAATGGTGAGTGATGAGCCTGCCTGCCGGTAGGCAGGTGGTGAGTAAATCACCAGGATCATCACTGTTATTAGTTCATTTGTGATTTTTTCTAATCATAAAAAACCATCATTTCTTTGCAGGCCCGGGCTGTTGCGGCGGTGCCGTCGTTATTACTGAACCCTGCCGTAAATTTTGTACGCCCTGTACAACAATCGGCTCACCTGCTTTTAAACCCTCTCTTATCATCACATCCGTTCCGATTTGTTTTCCCAATACTACTTTTCGCTGTGCTACTTTGTTGCTATCGCCAACGACATATACAAAGAATTCACCCAGCTGCTCGGTGATCGCTTTGTAAGGGATTGTTACCGAATTTGCAGAAGCCTTGTTCAGGACCCGGACGGTTGTACTCATGCCCGCTTTCAATACATTATTAACATTGGGAAATACCAATCTCGTTTTAATCGTTCCTGTCTGCGGATCAACCGCGCGGTCAATGAGATAAATGATTCCAGGGAATGGATACACATCAGTTCCAAATGCAATGGAAAAAATTGAGTCCTTTGCCGCCTGCGTTTGTTGTAGCTGGGCAAAGCGATACACTTCCTTTTGGTCAACTGAAAAATCAACTGCCATCGGGTTATCGGATGAAATAGTATTTAATACCGTTTGGCCGGCCACGACAGCTGTACCCGGTTTTACAAGAGATATACCGATGGTTCCGCTGAATGGTGCGGTAATGGTAGCAAAATTTACTGACGTCTTCACTGCGTTTACATTGGCTTTGGCGGCGTCCACCTGTTTCTTTGCAGCTTCCAGTGCTGCATCGGCATAGTCCACCTGCTGCTTGGCAATGGCATCCTTTTTATCCAGCTCATGATAACGGTCCGCGTCTTTTTGAGCCTTATCCATGTTAGTTATCTGCACCTGGAGATTGGCCTGCGCGTGCTGGTAATTGGCATTATACAATTGTTGATCTATTGAATAAAGGCGTTGACCCCGGGTGATCTTTGAACCGTCTTTAAAATAAATGGCGGTAACATAGCCGCTGACCTGGGCTCTTATTTCGGTCTGGTTCAGCGCAACCAGGGTGCCGGGATATTCATCATGATAAGCGGCGCTTGTTGCCTGTACTTTTTCAACCGTAACAGGTACTGGCGGAGGTGGTCCCTGTTGCTGCTGTTGCTTACTGCCACAAGCAGCAAGTAACAACGCAGATGCGGCAAACACAACAATTTTATTTGAACTGTCTTTCATAATCATTAATATCTTAGTTCACCCAAACTTTTTTGTACATCAATTTTGCTGCTTAATATTTTATACAAAGCGTCATAAAAATTTATTTCAGCGGTTCTCAAATCCGTTTCGGCAGCAACAACTTCAAGATAAGTCTTAATGCCTGAGCGGTATTGCAGTTGTATAACATCATATACTTCCCTCGCAAGCAGTACATTTTCTTTTACCGACAGGAAGTTACTCATGGCCGCTTTGTAATTCGCCAGTGCAGCGCTGTATTCTGCATTAATACCGTTCTTAATCGCTTCCAGCGCCAGGTCCATTCTTTTTATTTGCCATTCCGCCTGTTGCGTCTCATACCTTCTTTTTCCTCCCTGGAAGATCGGGAATGCGAGCGTCAACCCTGCAAATGAATTAGGATACGATTTATCATAAAGCTTCCCGAACTCGTTATGCTGGTAGTTGAAGTTGTAAGCGCCATTGGCTGATATGGTGGGGATATAACTCCAGCGATTGTATTTCAGGTTTGCCTCTTGCAATTTTCTCTGCGTCTGTAATAACTGGTATTCGATGCGCTTTGTGTAGTCCACAGTCCTCAATGTATCAAGGACGATGTCGTTTTGCAGATCGACACTGTCATAATCTAATCTAAAAGTTCCGGATTCGGGATAGTTCATCAACGATTTGAGATAATCCATTTTTGCCTTTAGCGCTTCCTGGTTTGATTTCAACAGGGCCTTTGCATTGTTTAATGCGATCATGGCTCTCTTATAATCCGTCTTGTCAACAATACCGATTTCATATCTTGCTTTTGCATCCTGCAGACTTTTTTCAAGCCGGACGATATTCTCCTGCCCCACTTTAATCTGTTGCTGCGTGGCCAGTACATCATAAAACGCCTTGGAAACACTTGCCACCAGGTCGATCCTGGTATTTTCTGTTTGCTGTTTCGATTGCTGCAGTATAGTTGACTTTGTTCTGCTTGCCAGCAAAACGTCGCGGTCAAATATTTTTTGGGTGGCAGAGAACAGTAAACCCGAGGTATTGTTTACTCCCAATCTGACCGGGTTTCCTCCGATAACTGTTGTTTGTACAAGGAAATTGTGCTGGTACAGGTAGTTGAACCCGACCTGTGGATACCATTCAGATAACTTCGATTTTACCTGCAATCTTGTTATTTCTTCATCGGCAAGCGACTGTTGAACGATGGGTTGTCGCTGCAATGCATACTGGATGACGGCAGGTAATGTTGCCTGCTGTAATAAGCTGTCGGTGTTTTGTTGCGCAATTGCCTGTAGTGAGCTTAAAAAAATCAGGAATACAACAGTAATGGAACAGCCCCTTCTTATCATATTATCTCCTGGCATAATAAAAAATACTATTTTCTAGGGCAGAGCAACGTTAGCGTATTCATCTGTGCTACAACACCGAAAAAACGGTATTGTTTGTAGGGAAACCGTGAATTATTTGGATGGCAAATGTAAGAGTAAATACCTGATTGGACCGACCGTTAGTAAATTTTAATGATGCCCATTTGTGGGGATATGGATGTGGAGATGGAAAAACAAAAACAGCTTCAATAAAATGATTGAAGCTGTTTTCTTAATAAACCCACCAAATTTCCCGCCAATTGGCGGGACTGCTATTTTATTAGCCCAGGTACGCTTTTAAAGCGCTGCTGTAACGGGCTTTTT
>DASSFT010000662.1:0-3035 GCA_035694045.1 Chitinophagaceae bacterium | reverse complement strand
GGGTTATCACCTTTCCTGGCGATCTTGTCGATTTCGTCGATGTATACAATACCACGCTCAGCGGCGTTCACATCATAATTACAAACCTGCAATAATCTTGTCAGGATGCTTTCAACGTCTTCACCAACATAACCGGCTTCGGTGAATACAGTAGCGTCGACAATAGCGAACGGCACGTTCAGCATGCGGGCAATGCTTTTTGCCAGCAGGGTTTTACCCGTACCGGTTTCACCTACCATTACGATATTGCTTTTTTCAATTTCAACATCGCTGCCGGCGTTAGTGTCGTTATTGCGTTGTTGCAGGCGCTTGTAGTGATTATAAACAGCAACAGCCAGGACTTTTTTTGCTTCGTCCTGCCCGATCACATATTCGTCGAGGAATTTTTTAATTTCTACGGGTTTCTTTACCGTAAGTTTAAAGGAAGAAGGCGTCTTTTCATCGCGGACCATCAGTTCCTGTTCGATGATTTCCCGGGCATGCTCTACACAGTTTTCGCAGATATGGCCTTCCTGGCCGGCGATCAAGATCTTAACCTCGTCCCGGTTGCGACCACAAAATGAGCAATGCAATGGATTTTTCGCCATGATTAATTAAGGATATGAGAATTAGCTACTAATCAATTCGTATAGCAAAAATAAAAAACCGATCCGATAAGGGCAGCTTTTTTTATACAGTTATTTTACGGTCGGGGACAAATACGACCCAAACAGTTACTATCTGTAAATCAACACTTTATATCTTATCGACAATCTTGTCGACTATTCCATACTGGATAGCTTCCTTGGCATCCATCCAGTAATCGCGGTCGAAGTCCTTTAGGACCTGCTCCATAGTCTTCCCACAATTCTCCGCCAGGATCTTCGCACCAAGGTCTTTAACCCTTTTTGTTTGCCTCGCCTGTATTTCCAGGTCAGCACTGACACCTCGGATAGAACCTCCCAGGGAAGGCTGATGAATCATCACTTCGCCACTTGGATAAATAAATCGTTTGCCCTTTTTACCGCCGCTCAACAAGATGCTTCCCATGGAGGCGGCAAGACCCATACAGATCGTGCTCACAGGGCTTTTCATCATTCGCATGGTATCATACATTACCATGCCGCTGGTGACGACGCCACCCGGACTGTTGATATAAAACTTGATTTCCTCGCCAGGCTTATCAGCATCCAATAACAGGAATTTGCTGACCACATCCTTGGCGCTTTTGTCATCCACCACGCCCCAGAGATAAACACTACGGCTGTCAAAAAAATATTTTTCCAGCTTTTTGCTGAACATCATCAGGTCAGACTTGGGTTGCTCTTCTTTTTCTTCCTCTTCTTCATCATCTGCTCTCCAGCCTCCGTATAAAAAATTCTTGCTGTTCATATATGTCCTTTTTATCGTTTCTGATTAAATTTTTTGCTCCCTGCAACGAGGGAATGTTTAACTTTCTTTCTTCTGTTTCCTTGGGTTGGTCAGGAGTACCTCGTCAACCAATCCATATTCTTTGGCCTCAATGGCCGTCATCCATTTATCACGATCAAAATCCTGTTCGATCTGGGTGACAGGTTTACCCGTGTGGTTATGAACGATATCATACAGCTCTGTTTTGAGCTTGCGTATTTCGTTAACGGTTATTTCAATATCGCTTGCCTGGCCGCCGATGGCGCCGCTGGGCTGGTGCATCATCACGCGTGCATGTTTCAAAGCAGCCCTTTTTCCCTTTGTTCCTGCCCCGAGCAAAACACAGGACATCGAGGCCGCCATGCCGATACAGATTGTGGATACGTCGGGACTTACAAACTGCATGGTATCATATACTCCCAACCCTGAATAGACACTGCCCCCGGGACTGTTGATGTACATATTGATATCTCTCATCCGGTCGGTAGAATCGAGAAACAGCAGCTGTGCAGTGACAATATTGGCCACTTCATCATTGATTGGGTAACCTAAAAAAATGATACGGTCCATCATCAGCCGGCTGTATACGTCCATTACCGCAACATTCATCGGGCGTTCCTCGATAATGTTCGGGGTAAGGGCAGTGACGAGATGGGAGGCGTAGCTATGAAGCGTATTACTGGAGAGGCCGCGGTGTTTTACCGCATACTTTTCAAATTCCGATTTAAAACTCATAATTGATCTTTTAGTCTTTGACAGGATTTCAAGCCATCAAATATCCGTCCAATTGATAAAACCACAAAATCAATGACAGGAGAAGAAGAAATTAGGACGAAATGGCATTTGCTGGATGCTAGATGCTGGATACTAGATGCTGGTCGTTGGATGCTGGATGCCTATGAATTCTTATCATCCAGCATCTAGTATCCAGCATCTGGTATCTAGGATCAGGCCGCTCCCGCTTCATTCAAGAAGCAGTAGGCTACCGACGCATGCCCGCTTTCACATTGGATCATTTCGATGATACCGCCGCTCTTTTTTGCTTTGAGACTGGCATGGCCCATTTCTTCCGGGAGCCCGGGACTGATGGTGCCTTTGCTTTTGACCTGGACCAAAATTGTCATGCCATAAACCCGCGCAGAGATAAGTATGACGCTGTTGTGAGCATGGCGGAAGACTGTATGTAGAAGTTTGTCCAGCACCGAAGAGACCATCACGCCATTCGTTTCGACGCGCAGGTCAGCTGGTATGTTGTTGACGATATAGTTGCGATTGAGAATAGCGAGAGCTGCCGATTCCTGGATCAGATCATTGGTCAGTTCATGAAGCGTGGGATCTTTCGGCGTGGTAAGAGTATTAATAACCTGCTGTATTTGCATCAATTTTTGTTTCATATTTCTCGTCCACTCAGGTCGAGGATGGTGATCTCAAGGGTACGGGTGGAAAAATGGTTGTAAAAGGGTTAATCGTGTTCTTCTAAGGATATCGATCTTCATATATACTGGTTGGTTGCATACTGAAATCGACGGTACAAAGAAAAGACGAAACCACTACGTGGAAAATAGTGGTAGAGACTAATCATATGTAATAAATGGAAGATGAGGAGTGTAGATTTTGCACTACATAAATAACGACTGTTATGGTAG
>DASSFT010000661.1:0-4010 GCA_035694045.1 Chitinophagaceae bacterium | reverse complement strand
CATTCGCTTCCGCACTGTAATCCCTGAGCGGATCACATCCTGGGGTAATTGACTGGTGGCCCTGGCTACCTGGTTCTGTACATTTACCGCATCTATATCAGGGTTTGAACCTACTTTAAATACAACATTGATATTGGCGCTTCCATCATTGCCTGCAGTAGACGACATGTAATCCATATTCTGCACGCCATTGATCTGCTGTTCTAATGGAACGATCACTGACTTCAATACTACATCAGCGTTGGCGCCGGTATAAGAAGCCGTTACCGATATGGTAGGCGGTGCTATTTCCGGGTATTGAGAAACCGGTAAGGTGACCAGGCCTAATATACCCAGGGTAACAATCATTACTGAAATAACCGTGGATAATACCGGACGTTGTATAAATCGTTTAAACATTGACTTCGTATAAAAAAATTAATGCCCTGATTTGAGCAATCATTCCGATTCACGTTTTACGCAGTACAAGTGCTGGTGAATGATTAAAGCCTGGCATAAACACTATCTGCATTAATTACCCGGGGATTGATAGCCAATCCTTCCCTGAGATTTCCAATTCCTTCCACCACTATTTTATCACCAGGTCTGAGACCTTGTTCCACTACATAGGAATGACCGGATGCATTGGAATTTACCTGGATGGCAGTTGAATGCACCGTATTGTCAGAAGCAGCCAGATAAACAAAAAGTTTTCCTTGTATCTGGTAGGTGGCGCTTTGCGGAACAAGTAAAGCCGTATCGATCGTTTGAGGAATTTGCACAGTGGCACTGCTGCCACTGCGGATTAAGCCATCCGGATTTTGGAATGTAGCTCTGAATGCCACAGAGCCGGTCGGTACGTTGACAAGACCACCAATAGTTTCTATACGCCCCTTTTGATCATACATAGATCCATTGGCGAGCATTAGGGTCACCGGAGGTAAGGCGCTTAATTTTTCGCGCAGGGTATTTCCTTTAGTGTTAGTTAAAAAGTCCAATTGCTGTTTTTCATTGATGGAAAAATAAGCATAGATATTTTGGATATTGGAAACCGTAGTTAAGGGTTGCGTAGTAGTGCTGCTTACCAGCGCTCCGATTTTAAAAGGAATTATTCCTATTACTCCATCAGCAGGGCTGTAAATTGTTGCATAGCTTAAATTTGTTCGTGCATTGATCAATGTAGCATTTGCCTGCGCCAGGGCTGCCTGTTTGGACTGCAGGGTGTATTCAGCGGATTGCAGTTCATAACTGCTTATGATGTTTCTTTCAACCAAAGGCTTTACTTTGTTCACCTCCATTTGTGCGGCATTCAAATCTGCCTGGGCGATTTTAATATTGGCTTCTGCCGTACGAACACCCTGTTCATAAAGAGGCGCGCTGATACGAAAGAGAAGCTGGCCTTTTTTTACAACTGAACCTTCATCAACATAAATTCCCTTCATATAGCCATCAATCTGTGGCCGGATCTCAACATTCTGCTGTCCCTGGATAGTGGCAGGAAAATCAGAGTAAATAACTGTTGTTCGCGGAACAGCTATAATTACACCATAAGATTTACTCGCCGAAGAAACAGAAGCAGCACCTTGCTTTTTACTTCCACATGAAGCAAGTAAGCATGAACTCATCGCAAAAACTATCCAGCTAAAACAGGCAAGGAAAATTACTGTTGACAGTTTGCTTCGCTTTTGACCGGGAATGTATTTTTTATCCATCACTTAACGTTTATCTTCTTTCATGTAAACCTACCCAGCAAAGCAGAGTAAAATATCGGGTCATCGTTGAACGGGCAAAAACTATCGGTTGAACGGAATAGCAGCGACACTTCCCGCCTGTTTAACGATTACACAGACTAGGAAACAATTACCAAGTGCAATTTTGTGCGTCGAAACAAAAATCATTATCAAATAACTCATTAACATGCGAGGTAAAAATTCCTTTTTTAGTGTTGGAAAGAAGAGATTTGATATGGTCAAGGAAGCTGGTATTGATAAAAAAGCCTGCCTGGTTGTGCTATTGCTAGGTACTTCCATGGCTGCCATAGACAACAGCATTGTAAATCTGTCTTTGCCGGTAATGCGTCGGCAGTTCAGCAGCAACCTTACTGAAGTGCAATGGGTGTTGACAGCCTATATGCTGAGCTTTTCGATTTTCATTCCATTAACAGACTGGCTGAAAAACCGCATTGGCTTTTTCAACCTCTATATTGCCAGTACAGCCCTATTCACTATCGGTTCATTATTATGCGGTCTTTCTCCCGGGCTCAACTGGCTGATTGCAGCAAGAGTGCTTCAGGCAATTGGCGGCGGCGCCATTACCCCAACCGCCCTGGCAATTATATCTACTGTTTTTCCTGAAAAGGAAAGAGGCAGGGCGATGGGCATCTGGGGATTGGGTGCCGTAATGGGGCCTGCACTGGGGCCAACATTAGGCGGAATACTCACACAAAATTTCGGGTGGCCTGCTATTTTTTTTGTGAACGTTCCAATTGGCCTTGTTACCCTAATACTCTCCTACAAATACCTACGATTTCTTAAAGCCGGGCAAGGGAATAAAGAACCTTTTGATACAGCCGGGTTTATCTCCCTGTCAATATTTCTTACAACTCTCCAATATAGTATTACAAAAATTGAAACTATTTCTTTCCCTTCGCTCACAAGTATAGCAATAGCGCTTACACTTACTGCCAGTTTCCTATTCTTTCTATACTCGTCGAAAAAACGCCGGTCCCCATTACTTGACCTATCGCTTTTTACCAATTTTAAATTCGTTAACGGATTGGGTTTAACTTTTGTACGTTCCGTAGCGATGTTTGGTGGGTTGTTCCTCCTGCCTTTCTTATTTCAAGGTTATCTTGGTTATAGTGAGACGGCTTCAGGTCTCATGATTTTGCCGAATGCGCTTATGGTAGGTATCATAATGCCCTTTGCAGGTAAGTGGACTGATTCACATGGCTACCGTTCTGTTTCCATTGCGGGCCTGGCTGTGCTTGGTCTTTCTATGTTTATGTTTGGACAATTGCACCTGGGCAGTGCTGTATTAATTATCCTGTTGGCCATGCTATTCAGAGGAACGGGATTCGGTATGCTTACTGCGCCCCTTACTGCGGCTGTTATGAATGCTGTGCCGAAGGAAAAAGCGGCGATGGCCTCCTCTATCGCTACCCTGACTATACAATTGAGCGGGGCCCTGGGTGTTTCCGCCATTTCCTTAATTCACCAGGTATTTGAGAATCGCTACATAGCGGAAGGCGCAAGCGCCGGGTCTGCCGAACATTATGCACTGCGAAATTGTTTTTTCCTACTTGGCTTCCTCTTAATAATTGCAATTATACCAGCTTTAAGACTTGCGGGCAAAAAAGAAAATCTTGCCGGCAAACAAATATTGATGGATGCCGCCTGATCACTGTTTGAAAATAACTATACACAAGTAGTAAAGTCGCCCCGACACAGCAGGATGTCATACCTCCTCCAGGTATTGTACACACAATTGAATATAATCAAGCATTTCTTCCAGTTCTGCATGGGTAAGGCTCGGGTCAGTAGCTGGAAGCGATTTGATCTTTTTTATTTTAACTTGTACATGGCGCAACGTTTTAATTGCGTGTTGTATTTTAAAGGTCAATCTTCGTTCATCCTTTTGTTCAGTCTCTATCAATGTAAAATTATTAACACCGATACCGATAAAAATTGAAGCGATCCCCGCTATGGCTAGCTCAAGGGGATTGTCTTTTGTGAGAAAAGTAAGAAACATAATGCCTACCCCCACGAGAATAAAAACTACTACCCGCGGTTTGAAAAATGCTCTTCTGAAATGCCTGAACCTTTTAATATAAGTCATGGTGAGCAGATTATCTGAGATATTATTTGTTGACAGGAAAATGCGTGTGTGTTGACATACGATTATAGTTTTCTTAACCTTTTCCAATAACCATACCGGCCAGGAAAACAATTATACCGCCTGCCAATACCTGTACCAGTGTTTTTGCCAGGGGAGTTTGCATGTACCTGTGCCGTATAAAGGCAATAGCGAGG
>DASSFT010000660.1:0-2321 GCA_035694045.1 Chitinophagaceae bacterium | reverse complement strand
TGATTCACCGGATACCTTCGTGAACCTATTACGACATTGCTGTCCTGTGCTGAAAAGCTGAATTCAATTTTGTCGATCTTTTTCAATGCTTCGGGATTGGCCGCTTCGATCATAACAGGCGAGCTTGTATAGGCCGGCTTGGGAGCCATTTCTCCTTCCTCGAAAAATGTCGCATACAAGTGAAGGTTTTTTACCACATCACTCATCAGGGTCTTTGACTTTAGCACTTCTACCTCGTTTTCGATGATCTTTTTTCCGGAGAACTGGTCAAGCTGTTCCTCCATTTTTGTGGGCTCAACACCTTTTTGTTCGTCCTTAACCATGATCGAAGCATTCGCTTCAAACATTTTCGGAGTGATACGGAGATAGAACCAGGCGCCGAACATGCTTACTGCCATTAATATGACAAAGACAGGCCAGTAAGGAATATATTTGAAGACCACGTCATTCAACATGTTCTTCTGTTCCTTTACTTTTCTTTTTTGATTACCGGGTTGCATATAATAAGAATAAAATGGGTTATTTGATAAACAGTGTCGCCGCAATCAGAACTAATGACACTCCGCTCATTATTATCGGTGCCCACTGCATTCCACTACTGGCACTGTTAACTCTGGTTTTATTGGGCTCCACGTATACAATGTCGTTTGACTGTAAATAATAATAGGGAGATGTAAAGATCTCGTCAGAATTGAGGTTAAGACGTTTGATGGTCTTTTGATCATTCACTTCCCGGATGACCACTACGTTGGTCCTCTTTGCATAGATCGTCATATCGCCGGCCAGGCCAAGGGCTTCCAGCAAAGAGATCTTTTCATTCGGCACATTGACCACCGTGGGATGATTGACCTCACCCAGTACAGTGACCCTGAAATTCATATAACGAATGGTAACGATCGGGTCCAGCAGGAGTTTATTATCTATCAACGTTTTTGCGATCTTGTCTTTTAGTTGATTTTTAGTCAGGCCTTCCGCTTTTATGCTACCGATAACCGGAAACTGGATATTGCCCTCCGTATTTACCAGGTAACCTTGCGGAGCGGCAGCTCCGGCTCCCGCTGCACCGCCACTGGCTGCGCCGGGGTTAAAGATCGCCGATGCTTCGGGGTTGAGACTGCTGACTGTAATGCTGAGAATGTCGCTTTTCTGAATCACCGACTCAGGAAAGGGGGTGTTGGATTGTATGCTGCCATCTTTAAGGTCCGGGAAATAGCGGAGATTTTTACCGCTGGTACAGGATGAAGCCGTAAAAAGGGTAAGGACACAAATACAACCGATCAATGTATTATTTAAACCTATCTTCATAAACATAACATAGTTATCATTAGATAAAATACTTACATGCCAAAAAAATATCGGTTTTTACAATACGAGATTTTTTTGCACCAATCAGATCTAATTGATTTCTTGTAAGATCGTTCAGAAGATTTGGAACTGGAGGTTAGACTGGACTTCTATAGGAAGAATGAATTGAGTCACTAAAGTATAGTTTAATTGAAATACCTTTTTGTTCTTTTTTGTTCAGAGTAATTTTTGACCTATAAAATATAATTATTTAATATACCGGTAATGATAATAGTTTCTTATAACCGGTTTCTTTTATCAATTCAGAGAGCTGCTCTTTATCAGAAACTTTTATACGCTTCGTATGGAGACCCGAAAGAAGCTTGATAATAGCGCTGTATTTTTTGGAAAAAGAATAATTCAGTTCCTGCTTCTCGGCATAGTCTTTTTTCTTCCGCGGGTCTCCTTCTTTATGGAAACTGGCGAAATCTTCCCAAAGATCAAAAGATGAATTTTTGTCCTGGCCCGACTCCGATAAAAAGTTTTTTCCATGCCAGATATATTCCGACCCATCCTCGTAATGGCCGGTCAGGAGCAGTGCCTCGCAAAGAATAAGTTCAAAATCAGGAAACGAAAACGGAGAGTCTTCACGACTGGCCTTGATCCCCGCATGGTATTTTTTGGCATCGGCAAGAATGTTTTCGGCAGGTTCGCCGGTAATATCGGCCTGGTATAGTCTTGCGGCGATAAACCGTCCCAGTATATGTGGCGGAAAAGCGGGTGTAATATCAGGCTTCGGTATCTGCGACGCATGGTGAAGTAGTTGCTCGTTATTTTTTGTCAGCCAGTCCCTGAACACCTGCATCGAGTGGCCAAATACCTTGCCTTCCTCTGTGGCTTTCGAACGCAGGTAATGACGTAAGCCTTCGCCAAAATACCCGTTCAACCGGTCGATATTGGGCATTTTTTCATAATAATAATATTGTCCCGTTGTGGTCTTTGCAATTTCCCGTTGGAATTTGTCAATCAGGGATGGA
>DASSFT010000659.1:0-9631 GCA_035694045.1 Chitinophagaceae bacterium | reverse complement strand
ACTCTAAATTCCCTGCGGATGGTCTCCTCAATCGGTTTAAAATATTTTTCACTCTGCCAGAATCCTTCCAGGTATACATTATCCGTTAATTTCTCAATGGCGACATCATGACCCGGATGTTGTTCAGTATACCAATAAGGTTTTATGCCCGCTCCTAACCTGTTTAGCTGCCGCCGGAAAAATTCTTTCCGTTTTAAATTTTCTCTTTCTGCCCCGGTACAAAATACTTGCTCTATTTGAAAATGTTGAAGGGCATATTGCCGTTTGTTGTCCCGGGTATAAACACCTGTATCCAGTTTGAGTGTCGCATCCAGTTTAAGTGCCAGGTATTTTCCCAGTGCATACTGAAATAGCTGGTTGCCCATTCCACCATCCAGCTTAGTGATAATCATAACCTGTGATAGCTGCTCAATGCCAGAACTTTCGTTTTACAAAAATTGAGTTGATATAAGTGTCGGCATAAAGAATATAATCTTTACCCAGTAAAAAATCGATCAGCTCCTGGTTCTTCCGGCCCGATAAATCCGGCGAATATTCTGCCGTCTCCACGCAGATGACCTTAGGGTAATTATTATCGAAATCTATTTGTTCCAGGATGGCTTTATCCAGTCCCTCCGTGTCCAGTGATAAAAAATCCGGGAACTTATTGTTCGCATAGGTAGTTATTATATACTTCAGATCGGCTACCGGTAATTCTATCTTACTGGTGATATGAAATCCATGCTGTCCTACCAGTTCTTCAGCCGTCTTTTCATCAAATGTATTTAAGGTTGACGCATTCATTTGATAGTATAAAAGCCGCCCCTGTTTATCCCCCACACCGATATTCAGGTTTTGGTCATTCTTCCTGTATTTTGTAAAGTAGTGGAACTGGTCAGGATTGGGTTCAATATTAATTCCCCGGGATCCTTTACGGTAAAGTTTAGCCGTGTTGCTCAACTCAAATGGGTGGAAAGCTCCAATGTCGAGGTAGCTAGGTTTCGTAATGCCACGAGCGTCAAACAAAAATTCAATTATGCAATCCTCCCCGCATTGTGAAAATGATTCTTTTCTGAATCGATTGCTAAAAAACATTGCCTTACTCCTACAGGTTCGGTTAGTTAACTGAAACAAACATATTGACCAGGTTACGGGCAGATTGTTCGTCGCTGAAAAGGTCCATTACCTGTTTGCGTGGTTCGAAAGACAAGCTGTTTTCATTCGTTTGAGCGAGTATGTTCTTTAACTCAGCCGTTTCTTTCCACCGCAAACCTGTCTCCTTTGTCAAGTAAGGACAGGATGTAGTCTCAACAGCTATCCCGTTCTTATATATCACCTCGCGGGGATCCCATACATAAGTGGGGACATTCATAGACCAGGCCTCCGTCAAAGCAATTCCCTGGCTTTCGCTTTTGCTGAGAAATACAGCAAAAGAAGACCTGCTCAAAGCGTCTTTATACTCTTCTATGTTGTAGTTGCCATACTGAATCCGTATGACATTATAGGAACTATCCCGGACAATATCTTCGACTTCTTTGCAAAAAGCCGTATCATTCGTCTTGCAATAAACAATTGCATCCCGGGACCGGGCCGGCCCCTGGGGCTTCCAATAATCAGTCGCTACCCCGGCATACCAGATACCGATTCTTTCCTTTAGTTCATTCCTTTCCGCAATAAAAGCTTCGCGGGTCCATTGCGAATTGACGATACATACATCTATTGCCTGGTCTGCCAGGATCCCGTCTTCTTCATTGGGAGATTCGCAAATGTTGGGTCCGGCAAACAATCTCCTGATCTTTCCTTTGTTTTTTAATCTTATTATTTTCTTTAACCGTTCAACGCCTGCAAGCACAATCACATTTTCCCTGATGTCTTTTTCGTAAGAAGGATTGTAATTAAAATCGGCATTTATTTTGTTCAATCCTTCAATAAGACTTCTTGTCACAGCATAGTGACCACCGAATTTTTTCTTCCCTGGCAATTCTCTTCCCTGCAGAAAATACTTAAGCGGCCTCACGAACGATTTAGCACGGCCAATAAAATCTTCAGCGTATATGGGTTCGGTGAAAATGGTCAATGCAAAGGGTTTCATTCTTCCAGGTATTCGCCATCGGGAGCTACATACCCGGCAAGTCCCAGCGTTTTTATATCCTGGATCCGCTGGCGACCAAATTTCCGGGGAAAAACGTCTTCAATCGAGCTTCCCCAATATAGTTTCCACAATGATTGCTTCAGCGCTTTTTGCCAATCGTTGAAGAATACACGACTGAAACCGTAAAGCCGGGTTGATATGCCCTTTTCATATTTTTTTGCCTGGAAAATATCGCCCTTCCAAAGCCCCGGAATGAATTGATCATTCAGAAAATATCGGCCGCTCATTTTAAAAAAGAAAGCCGCGCCGGTATCGAGTTCATTTTTTGCAGCGACCAGGCCCATCGCTTCACCTAACCCGCGACGTTTGCCGTTAACGGCCCATCTTACCCATTTGCGATCGCCAATAAAAACATAACGGTTGACCATCCTGACCAGCTCTTCAGCGATATTTTTTTCTTTTCCCATTTCCAGCAGGATGATGTCCGCAGCAGGCATCCTTTCGCGAATGCTGGCAATGGTTTTTATCGTTTGTAAACTACGTTCCGCCGGATCAAATACTGATCGTGTTGTAGATCCCGACAGTTTTTTTGAGGAAAAATGTATAACGGAAGTTATGATGAATGTTATTTTATCGCCTGGCATTTTCTGTGAGCTCAATCCGCATCAGACTTTAGTAAGAACGCAGATTACCATGATTTTTATGATAGATTATGATCTGTGGATATCATAACGATCCGCGTTCAACCTTTAGTAAGAACGCAGATTACCATGATGATTATGATTAATTATGATCTGCGAATATCTTAATGATCATAAAAATCCGCGTTCTACCTTTTGAGAACGCAGATGTTTACAAATCTTTCAACACGATATCATAGTCTACTTCTGTCAATTCGAGCCAGGCCCTGGTTTTATTTCCACATATCCCATCAAGCAGGCTTCCGAAATCAAAGAAGAAGTGCCCCGGAATACGTTGATATAACCTTTTGGCCAAAGGCCTCCCGCTGCATCCCATGGCTATTACGACGACCCCGAATTCTTTTTTTCCGTTCAATACGCCCACGGCTTCTTTTTCAATAGTATCTATCTTATCGTAAGCGTTCCTGGCTGGAGTTTTAACATGTATCACCTCCCCAAATAATCTGTTCACTATCGATGGATCTGTGTCCTCGTTCCCGATAAAAAGCACCGTTTCATCTTTTAAATGCCTCAAAAATTCATTTGCGATGACAGGATAGTAACAAGCCATATAATGCAACGCTATATGACTAAAAATCCGGTATCCGACAAAAAAAGGATACACCTGTTTCAATAATTCACTGGCCGCTTCGTCAGAGGAAAGATGATTTCCCGGGAACATTTCCTTTTCGCGTCCATATAACTCCGAGTGAATACTAAGTGATTTGAGTATTGCCGGCCCTTTTAATGAAAAGCAGTCGTTCATCTCCTCCTGTAACTTCAGGCTGGCAAGCTGGTATGAATCATCTTTCCCGTGCAACAGGTTTACATCCCCGTCTCCAAACCGCATATACACTCCCGGCCGCTTTTTCTTAATAAGATCTTCTATGACCTCAAGTGTTTCTGCCGGAGAAACAATACAGGCTGTCCTTAAAACCTGGTCCAGGACAGAAACTTTTTTGAAACGTAGCTTATACACGGGAGATCTAAGTATCATTAACTAATTCCAGGTTGAGGACAGGTACACTTTTGTGTGTTGCGGAAGAGGCATCTTACGACCCACAACATCGCTTTGCTCGAGCGAAAAATGCAATGCGTTCTTAACGGAGTAATATCCTGAAGTTTGATAACTCCCTAACCAGAGATCAACAATATAATCTCCAGGGACATACAGGATGGGTGAAGTTTTAATCGTGACGACACGGGTCTCACCATTTTCCATGTCAGGAAAGATATAGCCATCATCTTCATTGATAATATGCGAATAAAGCTCCCCGTTACTATTCTTAATATCGATTGCCACGCTCAGTCCCTTTAATTTTTGAGTCGCGGTAATTTCTATTTCAATTTTTAACTCCTGGCCCAGCATTACCTTATCTCCTGTGTAAACGTCGTTGCCTGCCGAAGAAAAGCGGAAGTTTTGTATCACGGCGCCTTCGCTGATTAACTTATGTATGGGCCCTTTTCCAACAAATGTATTGGTCAGTGAGGCGTAGCTGTCAATAACGTGTTTTATAGGTCCTTCGGTGTGTATTTTCCCCTGTTCAATCAGGAATCCCCGGCTGCAAAGGCTTTCAATTGCAACTGTATTATGACTCACAAACAACACCGTTCTTCCTTCATTGCGACTTACCTCATCCATCTTTCCCAAACATTTTTTTTGAAACTCGGTATCGCCAACAGCCAGCACCTCGTCTACTATCAGGATTTCAGGTTCAAGGTGAGCCGCGACTGAGAATGCCAACCGCAGGTACATGCCGCTGCTGTATCGTTTGACCGGTGTATCGAGGAACTTCTCGACTCCTGAAAACTCAACGATGGCATCGAATTTTTTTTTTATTTCTGCACGGTTCATGCCCAGCACGGCTCCATTGAGGAATATGTTCTCCCTCCCGGTAAGCTCAGGATGAAAACCGGTGCCTATTTCCAGCAGCGAAGAGGTCCGGCCGTTTAATGTCACGCGACCTTCGGTAGGTTCGGTAATGCGACTAAGTATCTTGAGCAGCGTGCTTTTGCCGGCACCATTGCGGCCGATGATACCGATTGCTTCGCCCTGTCTTACTTCAAAATTGATATCCTTCAATGCCCAGAATTCTTCTCTTACCGGCTTGGTCTTTGCAAAAAGCCCTTTTGTTTTTTGCTGGATCACATCCCGCAAAGCTTGATAGCTTTCCTGTCCTTCATGCCGGATGATATATTTTTTCCCGACAGCTTCGGCTTTGATGACGATATCGCTCATACCAGGTCAGCAAAATTTTTTTCCATTTTCCTGAATTGACGAATGGCCAGCACCAGCAACAACAGCGACACCGCGAGAGAAATATAGAATGGATAATTCAATAATGGGTTAGGCGCATCCTCCACGATACACCAGCGAAAACCATCTATCACCCCAACAAGAGGATTGAGCGAGTACAATCCTTTCCACTGTGCGGGTATCACGTCACTGCTAAAGCCTACCGGCGAAATAAACAAACCAAACTGGATGATGAACGGAATGATATGACGGAAATCACGATACTTTACATTCAGCGCAGCCAGGTACAGACCCGGGCCGATGGAAGCGATAAATGCCATGATCCAAAACAGGGGCATGGCGAAGACCTGCACGGGAGGAACATACCTGTAATAAACAAATAACAGCAGCAGGATAATAAACGAAATAAAAAAATCGATAAAGCTCGTAATGACGGAACTGGCGGGAATGATCATCCGGGGAAAATAAACCTTCGTGATCAGCCGCTCATTCCCAACCAGGCTATTGCCACTTTCTGAAAGTGCATTCGAAAAAAATTGCCAGGGCAGAAGACCTGCAAAAACGATAATAGCATAGGGAACTGCGCTTCTGCCCTTCATCCCTGCGACCGTTCCGAAAATAAAAGTGAAGACCAGCATCGTCAGAAGCGGGCGGATGATCGCCCAGAGGATGCCCAGTGTCGTCTGTTTATAGCGGACCTTTATGTCACGCCAGCTTAGTATATAAAACAGTTCGCGGTAGCGCCAAAGATCTTTCCAGTAGTTTTTTTCCGTTCTTCCCGGTTCAATAACGATTTGAAAACCCATATTACTGCTGAACGATTTTTTTCAGGTAATCGCCATAGCCGCTTTTATTCAGGGCGGCTGCGCTTTCCAGTAATTGTTGCTTCGTGATAAAGCCATTATGAAAGGCCACTTCTTCGATGCAACCGATCTTAGTGCCCTGTCTTTTTTCAATCACCCTTACAAATTCGCTGGCATCGCTTAAAGAATCAAAAGTGCCGGTATCGAGCCAGGCCGTACCCCTGTCGAGAACTGCTACTCTTAATTTTCCTTTCCGCAGGTATTCCTTATTGATATCCGTGATCTCGTATTCACCTCTTGCCGAGGGCTTGAGGTTCTTTGCAATGCTCACAACATCGTTGTCATAAAAATAAAGACCGGGAACGGCGAAACTTGATTTGGGTTGTGCAGGTTTTTCTTCGATTGAAACGGCATTCATGTTATCATCGAATTCAACGACGCCATATCGTTCGGGGTCCGATACACGGTAAGCAAAGACATAGCCGCCCTGGATATCATTCAACTTTTGCAGTTGGTTACCGAGGCCTGCCCCATAAAATATATTATCTCCGAGTACCAGGCCTACTTTATCGTGGCCAATGAATTTCGCACCGATCACGAATGCCTGCGCCAGCCCATTGGGCGTTGCCTGCGTGGCATATTCAAAACGGCAGCCCACATGAGTGCCATCGCCCAGCAATCGCTGGAACTGGGAATTATCTTCGGGGGTTGTTATAATCAGTATTTCCTTTATCCCTGCCATCATCAGTGTAGACAGGGGATAATAGATCATCGGTTTGTCGTAGATGGGCATTAGTTGCTTGCTGATCGCTTTAGTGATCGGGTACAACCGTGTGCCGCTGCCGCCTGCGAGAATGATCCCTTTCATTACAATAAATTAGTCGTTAAGCAGGATCCTGTATGACACTTGTCTTATCAATTTTTTTATCGCTTCTCCTGGGCTGAATTAAAACCTCGTTTAATATTCCCAGGTAAACCGGTTCATTGGCTTTGACAGAATAGATTTGTTCAACTTTCTGCCTTCCTTTTGTTCCAAATTCATGGCGGAGACCCGCATCCCTGATAAGCAGTTTTAACCGGTCGAGCCACTCTTCGGGTTGGGTGACTAAAAATCCTGTCTTGCCATCATCGATCACCCGGAAATTGGCGCCGATCGCTGTCGCTACCACTGGCAATCCCATGGCCATATATTGTAAAGCCTTTAACCCACTTTTTCCATAAACCCATTCTTCATCTAATGGAAGAGGGTACAGCCCGACATCCATTTTTTCCAAAACCGGTATTTCGTTTTGCTCTGACCAGCGATAGGCTTCCACTTCCACACCCTCGAGCGAAAAAGATTCATCCCCCATTACGATCAGTTTGAAATCAACTTCTTTTGCTAATTCTTTTAATACCGGGTGCAGGATGCGAAGATACCGGATCGTACTGTGGCTGCCGCTCCATCCCAGCGCTATCTTTCCATTGTTCTTGTATTTATTGACAGGCTGGTAGCTGGTTGTATTGATAGTGGAGGAGATATCTGTGGTCCGCGGATTGAATTTCCTGGCAAATTCATCCAGGTATGGCGTACAGGTGATGATATGATCCGCTTTTTTCATCAGGTAGATCGGCTTGTTTCTCCCCTTGAATAACCGGGAATACCATTTATCTGCTTTTTCATTTTTCATATAGACCAGGTCATCAATATCAAAAACAAGCTTCCTGGAAAGTGCGCTGACCAATGACTCAAAGATAGGAGGACCAAAAGGCGTGACCCATAAAAACGAATAGACGATATCATAACGGCGGATGCGAAAAAGGTCGAAGAACCTTCTTACATATCCCCAAAAAGTCCAGAATACTTTTTCTACGAAACGTCCCTTGCCGTAAACAATCTTTTGCATCCGCACGCTCATAAAAGAAGAAACCGTGACGTCAAATCCATTTTTTTTCCAGTGCTCGAAGTATTGCTCGTATTTCAATCGCTGTCCCGGGGCATAACCCACAGGATGAGGACATAAAACAAGGATCTTCTTTTTCATTAAAAATTAATGTTGATCGGGTATTTTTTTTGCCACGGATTCACGGAAAAAAAAGAAATCATCAGTGTATTCTTGGGAACAATGAGATCATCCGTGTATCCGTGGCAATCATGAGATCATCCGCGTATCCGGGCAATCATGAGATCATCCGTGTATCCGTGGCTAATCTCCCAGTATTTGCCTGTATACCTGGAGATATTTTTTCACTCCCTCATCCAGGGAAAAATAATGAAGAGCGCCCTCGCGTATACTTTCCCGGTCTTCGGAAAAATTCTGCAGCCGCTCCATAGCTTCTCCATAAGCAGCTTCTGAAAAATCATTGATCACGATACCGCTTTTATATTTTTCGATAATGGCTGAGCTGTCCCCAACTCCTGCATTACTGATCACGGGTATACCCATGCCCATGAGTTCGGCCTGCTTGGTAGGGCTGCTACTGATCTTGCTATAGGTCGGCCGGATGAAAAAAACGGAATGCGTGCTAAGCGAGATGCTTGCAGGCACTTCCTTCCTTGTTGCCGGCCGGATGATGATCTTTTCGGCCGCGATGTTTTTCTCTGCCGCTTTTTTACGTATCAGGTCGTGCTGATCGCCGCTTATAAAAAAGAAGCGGGCGGATGGATATTTCCTGCAATACACGTTGAAAAAATCGAGCATTTCATCAAGCATGTACCAACTCCCGATGCTCCCAAGATAGGAAAGGACCGGCTCGCCGTTATGAATACCGGTTTCCTTGCGGATCGTTGCCACCAGTTCATCCGCTACATGCAAAGGATCGAACAGCCCAAGATCCGCGCAACAGGGAATCACTTCCATTTTTACAGGATTGTCCGCGATATATTTCCATGAGGCTATTTCTTTTTGCGCTGCGTGGGTAAGACTGATCGTGTAATCGGCATTTTCGAAGAATTGCCTTTCTTTTTTTTTGAAATAGTTATATACCGAGCGGTAAACCGGGTTCCTGAGATTCCAGCTACCCGCATCCACTTTTTCATTGGCCCAAAGCCCTCGCATATCAAAGAGAAAACGAACTCCCGCCTTCTTTTTTAATTGCAAACCGACCAGCGCCGGGATATATCCCCTGCAATGCACCATATCAAAATGATGTTGCTTTTGCAACCGGAAGGCCAGGCGCCTGATATTCCTCACATCTTTTATCGTAGAATAAACCGGCGGTCTCTTGGTATAGGGCAGCGGGTACCAGCGGATGCCATTCTTTTCACAGATCGCTTCTATGAGTTCTTTGTGCTGTTTGAATTTTTCTGGCTTTTCGCAACTGATAAGGTGAAATTCAAACCCATATTTTTTTAATTCGCAGAGATATGGTAAAACCTGGCTCTGACCGAGCTGGTCGGTCATACCGTCATAAGATATATAGAGGATTTTTTTTTGCACGCTTGCTTACTTAAAAAGATCCAAATCACAAGAACCAAGAACCAAAAAAGCACAAATATTTAAATCAAAATCCCGAATGATCGGATACGTTCTTTTTTGTTTTTCGTCCCGATAACTTTTGGGATTAAAATTTCGGATTTATTTGGTTCTTGGTGCCTGGTTCTTGGTTCTTATTAATGGTACTGCTTCTCGTAGTATTGCTGGTACTCACCTGACGTCACATGTTTGAGCCATTCGGTGTTCTGCAGGTACCAGTCGATGGTCTGGCTCAAGCCTTCTTCAAAAGTAACAGATGGTTTCCAGCCAAGTTCTTTATTTATCCTGGATGCATCGATCGCATAACGGCGGTCGTGACCGGGCCTGTCTTTTACATAGGTGATCAATTTTTCACTGGTACCCGG
>DASSFT010000658.1:0-2241 GCA_035694045.1 Chitinophagaceae bacterium | reverse complement strand
TGGTTATCGGTATCGGTGCATTTGATGCGCACATGGGAGCTGTAGGTGGACAGATCGAACCGTACTACCTGAGCAAGGTGATGGGCACTTCAACCTGTGATATGCTCGTGGCGCCGCTTGATGAAGTCAATGGGAAACTGGTACAGGGTATCTGCGGACAGGTGCCCGGCTCCATTATTCCCGGGATGCTGGGCCTTGAAGCAGGGCAAAGTGCATTCGGTGATGTGTATGCCTGGTTTAGAAACCTGCTGAGTTGGCCGATCGATCATTTATACGAAGATGAAAAATCTAAAAGCAAGGTCATTGATAAACTGATAGGGGCTTTATCATCAGAAGCGGCCAAACTTCCATTAAATGAAACTGATGAACTGGCTGTCGACTGGCTCAATGGAAGAAGAACACCCGACGCTGACCAGACAGTAAAAGCAGCTATCGTTAACCTCAACCTGGGAAGTGATGCGCCACGGATATTTAAAGCGCTGGTCGAGGCAACCTGCTTTGGCGCAAAAGCTATCGTGGATCGGTTTATTGAACAGGGCGTGCCGGTCAAAGGCCTGATCGGTTTGGGGGGTGTAGCTAAAAAATCAGCTTACATCATGCAGACCATGGCAGACGTAATGAACATGCCCATCCGTATTCATAAAAGCGAACAAACCTGTGCCATTGGCGCTGCTATGTTTGCTGCCACTGCTGCCGGCATTTACGAAAAGGTAGAAGACGCCATGAAAGCCATGGGACAGGGCTTCGACCTCGAATATCATCCCAATCAAAAAAATGTTGAGCACTATAAAAGACGGTACAAACAGTATAAAAAGTTAGGTGCATTTATAGAACAACAAAATCCGAATTGAAAAAAATCGATCCCATGGTCCTGAGCGAAGCGAAGGATCGGGACGAAAAAGTAAACGATTTTTTATGAAAAAGATATTATTCGTTGCAATCCTTCTCTATTATTCTTCGGTCTCCGGACAGCAAAAGGACTACCCGATCAAGGCCGTTGATTTTACAAAAGTGAAGTTGACTGATAATTTCTGGTTGCCGAGAATAAGGACAAACCATACCGTCACGATACCGGCTTCATTTGAACGCTGTGATAAAACGGGAAGGGTAAAGAATTTTCAGATGGCAGCTGCACGCAGCGGAAAATTCTGCACGATCTATCCTTTTGATGATACGGATATTTATAAAACCATCGAGGGGGCTTCTTTTTCATTAAGTCTTTTTCCAGATCCCGCCTTGAAAAAATATATTGATTCACTCATCACAATTATTGGCAGTGCACAGGAGCCGGATGGTTATTTGTACACGGCGAGAACAATTAATCCTGCAGAAGTGCATCCCTGGGCGGGAAAGGAACGTTGGGAAAAAGAAAGAGAGCTTAGCCATGAACTGTACAATTCCGGGCATTTGTATGAAGCGGCAGCCGCTCATTATCTCGCCACAGGACAAAGGAACTTGTTGGATATTGCCTTAAAGAATGCAGATCTTGTTTGCTCAGTGTTTGGACCTGCAGCCAACCAGAAGAAAGTTGCGCCTGGTCATGAAGTGGTGGAAATGGGTTTGGTTAAACTCTACCGTATTAGCGGCAACGCAAAATATTTGCAGACGGCTAAGTTTTTCGTGGAGCAACGGGGTCATTATGCCGGCTATGATCCAAAAAGCAAAGATCCCTGGAAAAACGGTTCTTACTGGCAGGATGATAGACCGGTAGTAGAACAAAACGAGGCCGAAGGACGTGCGGTGCGGGCCGGCTATTTGTATGCGGCGGTAGCCGATGTTGCGGCGCTGACAGGGGACCAGCAAATGTTGAATGCGATCGATAAGATTTGGGAAAATGAAGTGAGTAAGAAAATATATGTCCAGGGCAGCGTAGGAGCCAAGGGTGATGGAGAGAGATTTGGCGACAATTATGAATTACCTAACGCGACTGCTTACAACGAAACCTGCGCGGCTATCGCCAATGTCTATTTCAATCATCGCATGTTTATGTTGCATGGCGATTCAAAGTATATTGATGTGCTGGAAAAAACCCTGTACAACGGTTTGATATCAGGCGTGGGCATGGATGGCAAATCATTTTTTTATACCAATGCCATGCAGGTAAAAAGCAGTTATTCGCACCAGGATATGGAGGTGGAACGTTCCGGCTGGTTTCCCTGTTCCTGCTGTCCCACGAATGTTGTGCGATTGATCCCCTCCGTGCCGGGTTATGTGTATGCACAAAAGGACAACGATCTGTAT
>DASSFT010000657.1:0-3231 GCA_035694045.1 Chitinophagaceae bacterium | reverse complement strand
CATGCGATAGCCAACCAACAGCTTCACATTTGCTTTCTTACAGGCTGCTATCATCTCCTCTCCTTCTTTTGCATTCAAAGCCATTGGCTTTTCGCTGATCACATGTTTTCCTGCCGCGGCTACTCTTATCGCATACGGTTTATGCAATGAATTAGGCGTAATAATATATACTGCGTCTATGTCGGGGTTGTTCTTTATGTTGTCAAAGTTTTCATAGTTATAGCAATTCTTTTCAGGAATGTTATACTTAGCCTGCCAGGCCGTGATCTTGGAAGGTGTACCGCTGATGACCCCAACGAGTTTCGCCCTGGCACAGGACTGCATGGCATCGGCCACACGGGTACCATAACTGCCAAGACCCATGATCGCTACCCGCAAAACGGGCCCATCATAATGTGCGCCCCGGTTATCATTTGCTTCTTCGAAATCTTCTTTTGACAGGAAAGGTAGAATTGCAAGGGGAGCGGCAATGGTTTGCAAAAAATGACGACGTGATTTCATAATATGGTTTTTTGAATCGAATTATTTTTTACTCAAAAAAAGGAACTCCCTGGATCGCATACTTCTTCATACCCTCTTCATTAATCTCCACACCAATACCCGGTTTTTCTGAAAGAGTAATAAAACTGTCTTTCACCCAATCACCGTCATATTTTACGATCTCTTTGAACATAGGATCGGTATGAAAATAAGATTGCCACTCTAAAATTAGAAAATTAGGAACGGAAGCACATACATGGCAGGAAGCCATGCAGCCTAAAAATGAAGCTACCATATGTGGCGCAAAAGGAGTATAATATAAATTGGCAAGGTTCGCTATCCGTTGGCCTTCCCCCAGCCCACCTGTTTTTTGCAGGTCAGGCATCACGATATCAACCGCCCCGATCTCCAGCAATCTCCTGAATCCATGAGCGAGATAATGATTTTCTCCTGCCGCAATCGGCGTACTGGTTGATTCGGTGATCAGTTTATAGGCTTCTACGTTTTCTGCGGGTATTGGCTCTTCCAACCATAGAAGATTCAACGGCTCCAGGCGTTTCGATATAGCCTGGGCAGTAACAGCATCATACCGCCCATGCATATCGACCAGTATATCTATTTTAGGTCCTACCGCTTCCCGGGCGGCCGCAATCTGGTCATACATTCTTTGCAATTCGCCCGGGCTGGCTGTCCAGTTGTACAGATCATATTTGTTGGGATCATTGGCCTGGTCGAGATCAAATTTCATCGCATTAAATCCCATAGTCTTTGCCTTTGTGGCGGCATCAGCAAAATCCTTCGGTTGAGGAAGATTACGCTGGTACAATGCCGTATCACAATACACTCTTATTTTATCACGAAACTTCCCGCCCAATAATTGGTACACGGGCAGGTTCAGGGCCTTGCCTGCAATATCCCACAATGCCGTTTCAATAGCCGATAACACGGCTACATACATTCCCGATTGTGCTCCCTGGAAAAAACCAGACCGTCGAATATTTTCAAACAACCGGTGAACATTCAACGGGTTTTGCCCTTTTATCCGGCTACCAAAATTTTTTACCAGGTAATAGGTCCCCGGTATCGCGTCTACTCCTTCCCCGCAACCCCAGATATCCTGGTTGGTATAAATTTTTACAAATAAACTTCCGCGGATATAACCGCATTTCACATCCGTTATTTTTAGATCGGATGGTGGAGATTTCTTTGGCGTCCTGTCAATGGCTTCTTCATAACCTTTTCCAAAACCGGACAAAGGCGCTAATGGCGTCATTGCAGCTGCTATTGCTGCTTTTGTAATGAATGATCTTCTTGAATTCATTGTCAACTATATTTAAAGTTTGAAATGTTATTTGGTTTAATGGTCTAATGGTTTAACGGTTTAAAGGTTATCGTATCCTAAATGGGCTAACGTCTTAAACCTTTAAACGTCTTAAACCTTTAAACGTTCCAAACGATTACCACGTTCGATCTTTTAGGTACTCCTGTATCTGTTCTTTTCCCACCGGCAACTCATTAATATGAGCATTAAGCCACCTGGAAAAATCCTTTTCGATCTCTTCTGTCCAGCGGGCATCTATCTGCCCGGCGGTATACTTTCCTTCTCTTAATCGCTCGTGGCCAAACATGTCACGCAGGCGAATGATCTCGGATGTCTTCACCACTCTTTCGGCCAAATGAGGCGGAATAAAAATCACAACACCCAATTTGCCCAACACCACATCGCCCGGCATTACCGTTACTGTCCGGATACGTGTAGGCTGATTGATACCAACGATCATCGTAGTGAGATCACCTTGCGGATTGTGATAGGATGGATCATAGCTGGTATAAAAAGAAGTGAAGCCGCCGATCTCTTTTAATCCCTCCACATCCCGCAATGCGCCATCATACACGATACCATTGCCGGTTTTTGCATAAATGGCATTACCGACATTGTCGCCAATGGTTGGTCCGTTACGATGAGCGCCGAATTGGTCAGCCACATACACATCGCCTTTTATCAAGAGGTCTACTGCCCAGGTATTTTGCCCGCGCTTGCCCTGCTTTTTACCGGCCGAGTCAATCGCTTTCCACACATCAGGACGGCCAGGCATGAATGTGGCGGTCACAGCACGGCCCACTAAGACGCTATCGGGATTTATCACCTCCCACCCTTCGGCAACCTGGTAACCGTAACCGGCATTTTTCATTACAGCCCAGGCTTCTTCCACGCTTACTGATTTCATTCGTTTAATAATATTGTCCGGGACTTTTGGACGCCCGTCCACGAAACGTTCACCTTTCCATTCGGGCGTCAATGCGACCAGTTGTTCTTTTGTTATCTGCACATCCTGGCATTGGGATCGCAGGCAGGCCGTTACCGATAGAAAGAATAATATGTGTTTCAAATTTGACATAACAGGTTATTTATGTAATCAATCATTGCTTCGCAATTGTTTGGCTCTATTCGCAATGCTGCTCCACTCAAGTAGTGCGGCATCCAGCATCCAATATCCAGCATCTAGCATCCCCCGTTCTCCCTACTCACAACTATGTACCATCAACTAACGACTCGCGACTATCGATTCCTGACTATCGACTCTCTCTTTCGGCTTCCTGTTATGCCACCAGTTCGCAAGCATCGAACCCGTCACATTCATCGTGGTTCCGAAAATGACTGAAGCCAATCCTACGGTCGCTACTATTCCCATTGCATTTGCTAATGCAGATGCAAGACCGGCGTTCTGCATTCCCACCTCCCACGCAATC
>DASSFT010000656.1:0-2356 GCA_035694045.1 Chitinophagaceae bacterium | reverse complement strand
TGACCTTTTTTTGCAATATCCAGTTCTCCGGGTCTTTTACTTTGTCAATATCTGCTTTGGTAACATCGATCACTACACCCTGGCCGGCAAAGGAGAACAGGGGTTTTAGTACATAGTTTTCCAAATCGGCCGGTAGTTCCTTTACTTCGTTGAGAAAAAAAGTTTTGGGCACATAAGGATGGCGGATAAACGGCAGGGTATATTTACTGATGCGATAGAACCAGTTGGGATGCGGAACCCATTCCACATCGAGTGGTTCAAACAATATTTTTCCTTTTTCCTGGACCTCAGCCGTCTGTTGCTGTAGATCGTCAAAGATCACCCGGTTGTAGATGCGCTTCACCGCTGTTTTCTTCCCGTTATTCAAATAGTATAGCTTATTTCCTTCCTTTACCAGTTTTGTCAGGCAGATGCTTTTGATACCCAGGTAATCTTCCGTGCAAAAAAAATCAATTCTTGTCTTTTGCTTTTCAGGAAATATCTCGAGCAGGATCACGTTTTCCGGGGCCTGGTTCCCGACAATAATTTCTTTCAATTCCCTGAGATAGCTTTCCCGGTTGAATCTTCCAAGGTAGGCTTCAAAATTAGAAGGAACGGGGAAATGCCGGCGGAGGACATCGTCTAATAAAACTTCATAGGCAAACAGGGTAGGGAAGCCCTGCATCTCTATCAACTGCGGTTCATATTTTCCTTCCTCGTTGACGCAAACACCAAAATCAAAAGCGATAAAATGTGAATGATCATTTTCTCCCGGCACTTGAAGGCCTTTGGGGATCGCATTTTTGGTCATCTCGTTGAACCTGGGATCGACGATGATATCCACGATGCTTTCACATGCATCCAGGATCTTTTGAGTAAAGTCTTTTGGGACAAATACAGGCGTTTCAGCTACCCTGAATTCAATTGCACCAGGATGCACATTGTGAAGATCTGTTAAGAACGCATCGTATTTTTCAACGGTAAAATTTTTATTGAATTCCTTTCGCAATGCCGGGATCATAGTCGTGAGTGGTAAGTGGTGAATGGTGAGTAAATTAAGACCTTTTAGAAGCTGACCTTAGGAGGCTCTTCCATTTGCCGGCGGGTGTCTTGCCCGAGATCGAATAGTATTTCGCGGGTGAAACCAAAATTTCTCGCAATAAGGTTACCTGGAAATGACTCGGCAGCGTTGTTGTATTCGGTAGTTGCCGCGTTGAAATAACGACGGGCAGCAGCCAGTTTATTTTCGATCTCACTGAGCTGCTCCTGCAATTGCAGAAAATTCTGGTTGGCTTTAAGATCAGGATAGGCTTCCGCCTGTACTTTTAATCCCTGCAGGGCTGAGCTCAATTGCTGCTCAGCGACAATTTTATCGTCGATTGTCCTGGCCGAGATGGCAATGGAGCGAGCTTCTGTTATTTTAGTCAACAACGTTCTTTCGTGGCCGGCATAACCTTTTACAGTTTCCACCAGTTGAGGCACCAGGTCGTGTCGTTGCCGCAATTGTACATCAATATCTGCGAAAGCATTTTGCCGATGGTTGCGGAGCCTTACCAGGGAATTGTATGCGCTCATCATCCAGAACGCCATAACCAGGAGAATCACGATAACGACAAGTACTGGCATAAGTAGAGTTTTAAATCGATCAGGCCGCTAACGAGCCGCCAGGTCGATATGAGCAAACTTATTTAAAGATCGTACTAAAGAATTCCTTCATGTCTTTCCAGGATGCTGAATCGGCCGCCGCATTGTACGCTATATTAAGATCAGGGAATTTTTGATGCATGGCGGTAGCATTGGGATTGGTAAATGCGTGCACGGCGCCGGGATATGACTTGAATGTATAAGAAGCGCCTATCGAATCCATTTGTTTTTTAAATTGATTTACTTCCGCCGGAGTAACATACGTATCGTCTGCACCATGACACACCAAAATTTTCGCTTTAAGCAGGTCCTTATTGGCCGGAACGATATTCAGGTTCCCATGAAAACTAACCACACCAGCCAGGTCGTCGCCCATTTTAGCCATGCTTAATGCCATACCTCCGCCGAAACAATAACCGATAGCGGCAACTTTATCTCCAGCCTGCGGGTAGCTTTTTATTTTAGCCAATGCTGCATCGAACCGGGTTTTTGCCATTTGCGGATTTCCATAAAAAGGTCCGGCCAGTTTCCCGGCTTCACCAGGATCATCAACAGTTTTTCCGTTTCCATAAAGATCAACTGCCATGGCCAGGTATCCCATTTCAGCCAGCTGTTTTGCCCGCATACGGGGATAATCGTTTTGCCCCCACCATTCATGCACAACCAGCACAACCGGCCGTTTTTCCGTACTGCTTGAATCATAAGCCACATAACCATTCATCGTAACACTGTC
>DASSFT010000655.1:0-4011 GCA_035694045.1 Chitinophagaceae bacterium | reverse complement strand
ATTCAGCACCAAGGAAGCAGAAAAGATCGTCAATGATCTCAGCGCAGGCTTGCTGGCAATGGGTATTGGCCCGAATGATATGACGGTGGAGGGACGTGATAAGGTGGCCATCCTTTGCAAGAACCGGCCGGAATGGCTGATGCTTGACCTGGCTGTGCAACAGATCGGCACCCTGCTGACTCCCATTTATCCCACGATCAATGTAAACGAACTCGAATTTGTTTTGAATGATGCTCAGGTAAAGATCGTTTTCGTAAACGATGAAGATACTTTTAACAAAGTGATGAGCATTAAGGATCGTATCCCCTCGGTAAAAGCGATCTTCACCTTTGAACATGTTGTCAATGCCCGCCATTGGAAAGAAGTGATTGCCCAAAGCACGCCCGAACGGATGGCGCAGATAAAACCCATCGCGGACAAGATCGGTTATGAAGATGCAGCCACGATCATTTATACTTCGGGGACCACCGGCACTCCCAAGGGTGTTATGCTTAGTCATAAGAATATCCTCTCGAACGTGATGGCATGTATCCCCTGCTTTCCTCCTGTGAGCGAAAAGGCGTTGAGTTTTCTTCCGCTTAATCACATCTTTGAGAGAATGGTTAGTTACCTCTATCTTTTCAAAGGCACGTCGATCTACTATGCTGAGAGTTTTGATACCATCGGCGAGAACCTGAAAGAAGTAAAGCCGAATATGTTTACGACTGTACCGAGGCTGCTTGAAAAAGTGTATGATCGTATCATGCAAAAAGGAAACGAGTTGACCGGCATAAAGAAGAAATTATTTTTCTGGGCGCATGGATTGGGAGAAAGATTTGAAATCAATAAAAACCAGGGAATGTGGTACAACCTCCAATTATCCCTGGCAAACAAACTTATTTTTAGTAAATGGCGCGAAGGGCTGGGTAATAATATACGATGTGTTGTTACGGGGGGTGCCGCCTGCCAGGTAAGATTGATCCGGATCTTTACTGCTGCCAGGATCGTTGTCATGGAAGGTTATGGGCTTACGGAAACGTCCCCGGTTATAGCTGTTAACCGCTATGAGGAAGAAGGGAGGGCATTTGGCACGGTCGGGCCGTTGATCGACGGCATTGAAGTGATGATCGCTGAAGATGGAGAGATACTTTGTAAAGGACCCAATATCATGATGGGCTATTACAAGCGTCCCGATCTTACCGCGCAAGAGGTGACGAACGGCTGGTTTCATACGGGCGATATTGGCATGCTGACACCCAATAAATTTTTAAAGATCACCGATCGTAAAAAAGAGCTGTTCAAAACAAGCGGCGGCAAATATGTTGCGCCCCTGCCGGTCGAAAATAAATTGAAAGAATCTCCTTTTATCGAACAGGTAATGATCGTGGGATCCGAAAGGAAATTCGTAGGTGCATTGATCATTCCATCTTTCCCAACGCTCCGTGACTGGGCGAAGCAACATGGGGTGCCTAATGGAACCAACGAGGAATTGATACGCAATCCCAAAGTAATAGAGATATACAAAGAGCTGGTCGAAAGTTTTAACAAGTATTTTAATCATGTCGAGCAGATCAAAAAGTTTGAACTGCTACCCAATGAATGGAGCGTCGACACAGGTGAAATGACTCCTAAGCTTTCAATGAAACGCAAAGTGATCACGGAAAAATATAAGGCTGCCATCGAAAGGATCTATGCGTAAACCATGCAACGAGGCACGGCTTTTGAACATCTAATTTCACGCAATCCCGCCATTTGGCGGGACAACGAGACAAAAGTCAAAAGCTTGTTTCGCCTGCTTGCCGTAGATGGCGACAGTACTTATTACCGAAATTGATCACTAACAAACATCTTCCTTTCAAAAATGAAATTTCTTTCTGTCTTCATTATTAGCATTTTCTTAATTGCATCTTCCTGCCATAACCCGGGTATCGCCAGGGGCATACCAAAATGTATTTATAAAGAGATCGAAACAGGAAGGCAAAATGCCGACTGGATGGTAGGCAGTGTCAAGGAATATGAGTTCCAGGGTAAAACGGTGTACGCTTTTGAGCCGGACAACAGCCGGATCGCTGACGGAGCTACCACGATCAAGGATGGCGATTGTAATACCTTATGCAATGTCGGTGGATTTGCCGGCCCGAGAAACAATCAATGCTTGGGCGGTAATTTTTTCACTGATGCAGTTTATAAACGAACGATCTGGGAAAAGAAATAATCTTCTTTAAACTTCTATACGTTTCATTTTTGGCACAAGGAAATGCATTATCAGCCAGGCGCTGAGATAAGCCAGTGCACAAACCGCAAACATTATATAATAAGCGGTTTCGATCTGGTTGATGCTGCGATAATAGACAAACATATTCTTTTGTACAAATAATGACAAGGCAATTCCTCCCAGTCCCCCAAACATTCCTCCTATGCCGGTCACGGAAGCAGTTGAATTTTTAGGAAACATATCACTAACGGTCGTGAAAATATTAGCGCTCCATGCCTGGTGCGCCGCCGCTGCCAAACCTATCACTCCTACAGCTAACCACATATTGATTTGTCCAAGTATCAATGCAAACACAATAGGTATCACGAAAAAAGCATAGATCAGCATCGATATTTTCCTGGCTCTAAAGACCGGCCATCCTTTGCGAATAAAATATAGTGGAAGCCAACCGCCCCCGATACTACCGGCAGTGGAGATAATATAAACGACTGCTACGGGCCAACTCGCAGCCTGCAGTTTGATCTTATAGGTACTTTCGAAAAAATCAGGCAGCCAGAATAAGTAAAACCACCAGATAGGATCTGTTAGGAACTTACCAATAGCAAAGGCCCATGTTTGCTTGTATCCGAGCAATTGCATCCAGGAAAGTTTCGGTTCATTAGCTACTTGTTGTACTTCGTCTTTATCACTTTGTATATAATTTAATTCTCCCTGTGATAGTCTTTTATGCTTTCCGGGAACATCATAAATAATAAACCAGAAAATGAGCCACACAAAACCAAGTAGACCGGTAAGTATGAATGCCCATTGCCATCCCCAGTGAGTAACGATATAAGGAACGGTTAGTGGAGTAACAATAGCGCCAATATTTGCTCCTGAATTAAAGATCCCTGTTGCAAGGGCTCGTTCCTTTTTAGGAAACCATTCAGCGACTGTCCTGATCGCTGCCGGGAAGTTACCCGATTCGGTAACGCCCAATGCACCGCGAACCACCTGGAACCCCAACACACTTCTAACCAGGGCTGTGCAGACGCCAGCAATACTCCATAAGAATGTAAACAATCCATACCCAATCTTAGTGCCTAATTTATCAATAAGTCTTCCAGCACCTAACATCCCGATCGCATAGAATAATTTAAAAGTTATTTCAACATCTGCATAGTCACCATCCGTCCAGCCAAGATCATTTGTAAATGTTGATTTCAAAAAGCTGATAACGCTGCGGTCAATATAATTAATAGTAGTAGCAAAAAATATTAATCCACAAATCGTCCATCTGTATTTTCCAATGGCTTGCTGCATCGTTTAGGGTTTAGTGTTTAAACCGGACCGCCGGTTTGATAAGTCATTTTCTTATTGAACCAATCAGCTCAAGCACTTCTCTCGTCATTTTCTCTACCGTACCATAATCCTTCTGCTCCATCAGCTTTTTACTGATCAATTTGCTTCCCATCCCAACCGCTACTACACCGGCGCTAAACCAGGCTTCGATATTTTCTTTTGTGGTATCAACGCCGCCGGTAGGCATGAATAATAATTTTGGGAAAATTTCCTTGATAGTCGACAGAAATTTCGGGCCAAGCATATCACCCGGGAAAAGTTTGATGAATTGTATTCCCGCATTCTCAGCCGCAATGATCTCCGAAGGCGTCATGCAACCCGGTGCATAAAAAATGTCTTTGTTGATAGCATAAGCCGTCACTTCAGGCACCAGGCCCGGGCTAACCAGGAAATCAGCGCCTGCTTTTACATAGTCTTCTGCCGATGACAGGTTTTTGATCGTTCCCACACCTAAAAGTAAACCGGGCATTTCGGCG
>DASSFT010000654.1:0-4505 GCA_035694045.1 Chitinophagaceae bacterium | reverse complement strand
CACTTGCGCAATCCGATGTGGAAACTGTTGCGGTAGCCGACACAGAAGCATTATTTAACCAGGCTGCGCCAACAATTGCCTCTGCAAGCGGGCAGGCTTTTTTAAATAATCCTGTTTTGCACCTCGAGGTATTCGGTCCTTATTCCATAGTTATCCGCTGTAAGGATGAAACCGAGATGCTGGAAGTTGTCGATAAACTCGAGGGTCAGCTGACTGCGACATTGATGGCTACCAAAAATGATATCCTTCAACACGAAGAGTTGGTTGAGAAAGTAAAAAATATCTGTGGCCGTTTTATATTGAACGGAGTGCCTACCGGGGTCGAAGTTTGCCTGAGTATGCAGCATGGCGGACCATTTCCGGCAACTACCGATTCAAGATTCACTTCTGTTGGAGCCGATGGCATCAGGCGTTTTGCGCGACCGCTGGCATACCAGAACTGGCCGGATGAATTGTTGCCTCAGGAGTTAAAAAATGCAAACCCCCTCGGAATCTGGCGAACGGTGGATGACAAGCTTACAAAAGACAAAATCAGTGCGCGATAAGTATATAACGATGCTGTTGATGGGTAATGTCCTGTTTTGAAATTTATTTCACACCATCCTGCCAATGGTGAGACAACATCGCAACGAAAGTCCGTTGCGTCGCCGCGTCGTTGCGAGAAACTCTACGCAAGACGAAAAGCGGACACTCCTTGTTAGTGCGGCGTTGGGTGAACTCAATTCCATCCCATAACTTAGAAGGATGAAAAGATTCTACTGCTTCATCCTGTTATTGATCGCAACAACGTCCCTTCCTGCACAGAAGATGACGACTGTTCATGAGACAGCTATTGAAAAGGTATTAAAAGATATCAAAGAGTTTAATACCAGCGAAAGAAAAAGGGATAGCGCTGCCGGGCATCCGCTCGGCTCTTTAAAAGAAGAAGATTTTTTAAGACGCTACACTTTCTACAAGTCAATTAACTCCCGGTTACTTGAAGTCGATAAGTCGAAACTCTCGTTTGATGAGGAGATCAACCTTGAACTGATAGAGTACGATGTCGAAGACGAATTGGCTACATACACATTCAAAGCTTACCTGAATCCAATCTTATCCGACGAAGGGTTTCATACACATCTTCCCGGGATAGCCTCGGGTGGGTTTACCACGAAAAAGGAATATGAAAACTATATCCGGTCGCTCAGGGACATGCCAAGATATGTACAGGAAAATCTCGACCTGATGCGGAAAGGACTGCAACTGGGCATTTGTCAACCCAGGGCTATCCTGGATGGTTATGCGAATACCTATGAGCGGCAGATCGTAGACAGCGTAGAACAAAGTGTTTTCTGGAGACCTTTCCAACAGAAGCCAATGTTTATCAGTGCCGGGGATTGGGCAAAGATCAGCGAAGAGGGCAGGATGGCAGTCAGGGACGACGCGATAGGATCGTTCAGGCAGATAAAAACTTTTTTTGATACTGAGTATTTACCGAAAACGAGAACGACGATCGGTGTTTCCAATTTTCCCAATGGACTGGCTTATTACCAGGAACGCGTGCACCATTATACTACAATGGACATTAGCTACGAAGAAGTTTACCAGTTGGGATTAAAAGAAGTGGAAAGGATCAAAAAGCAGATGGAGGATGTGTTGAAGGAAGTAAATTTCAAGGGAACGCTACAGGAGTTCATCACCTACCTGCGCACCGATCCCAGGTTTTATGCTACAACCCCTGAGCAATTATTGAAGGAGGCTTCCTATATCGCCAAAAAGATTGATGGCAAGTTGCCCCAATTTTTTGGAAAGCTTCCCCGCCAGCCTTATGGTGTCGAACCCGTGCCGGACCACTTGGCACCGACCTATACGGCAGGGCGGTATGCAGGTTCGCCCATCAGTAGTAAAAGGGCAGGTCGTTATTGGGTCAACACCTATGATCTAAAAAGCCGTCCCTTGTATGCGCTTGAATCATTGACAATGCATGAAGCGGTACCCGGGCATCATTTGCAGATTGCTTTAACACAGGAACTGACTAATCTTCCTGAGTTCAGGAGAAATCTTTATGTGAATGCCTTCGGCGAAGGGTGGGGGCTGTATTGCGAATATCTTGGTGAAGAGATGGGCTTTTACAAAGACCCTTACTCAAAATTTGGCCGTCTTACATATGAAATGTGGAGAGCCTGCAGGTTGGTTATTGATGTGGGGTTGCATACAAAAGGATGGACCAGGGAGCAGGCGGTGAAATATCTTGCGGACAATACAGCTTTGTCAATCCATGAAGTGAATACCGAGATCAACCGTTATATCTCCTGGCCGGGACAGGCCCTTGCCTACAAAATGGGGGAATTAAAAATTAAGGAACTACGGAAAAAAGCCGAAGACAGCCTGAAAGAAAAGTTTGATATAAGAGAGTTTCATGATCTTATTTTATCACAAGGAACCGTTACCTTAAAAATTATGGAAAAAATGGTAGACAGGTTTATTGAAAGCAAGATGAAGATGAAGTCGATAGTCAATAGTCAATAGCCGATAGTCGATAGTCGATAGTCGATAGTCGATAGTCGATAGTCGATAGTAGATAGTAGAAATTTAGCAAAATACGTTTTCATTTCGAATGCAGATTATTTGATGCTGGATGCGTCATTGCGAGGAGCGTAGCGACGAAGCAACTGGATGCTGGATGCTAGATGCTTCACTGGTCCCGTGCTCCTACGCTGAAGCTCCGGCGCAAGCTTAAGGGACCAAATATCGGTAGCAACACATTATAGTGGTGTCATTCGCGCCATAGGTGCGAAACGTAATCAATGCAGCTAGGAAGCCAGAACAGCGGAGCGATGATCTTCGGCATGATGCTTATAGACGAACCAGCCTGTAACGAGTACTGAGACAATAAAATAAACTCCCAGGATATATTTAGCAGTAGCAAGATATGTGCTGGCACCAAACCAATCGTTCTGCCAGACCAGGATACCGATACCCAGTCCGCAACGAAGAATTTCCCAACCAATGGCAAAAGGGTTACGATCCATCAGTTCAGTCATGGCATATACACTCAGGAATACAAAAGCGCCATACCAAAAAATCCAGTAGCTGCCCAGGTTATTGATCAATGCTATATTGCCAAAAAGATAACTAACGGAAAACAGGATCATCAACAATTGAACCCAACTCCACACTTTTAATGCACCCGAGGCTGCTGGCGCATATTTATTGAAACGATAAACGTCCTCTATCTTATAAACCGGGTATTTGTCTGCCACATCTGCGGGACGATAACCAGTCGGTTTAAACCAAAGCGTAAATTTATCTTTCCAGTTTTTTGTTCTCCATGCATCTTTCACCAGGAGCCAGAGATGCTGAAAATTAATTTTGATCGGGTTCCATGTGGCGGCCGGCCGGGTGATACCATAAACTGGGTGAGCTTCCTTTAGTTCTTCCTGGTACGTGCCAAAAAGTTTATCCCAGAAAATGAATATCTGGGAAAGGTTTTTATCCAGGTATTCTTTGTTGATAGCATGATGAACGCGGTGATGGGAAGGTGTCACGATGATCTTTTCCAAAAATCCCATTTTATTGATGTGCTGCGTGTGATACCAGAATTGAGCGAATAAATGTAGCGGAGCTACAGTAGCGATCACCTCTTTGGGAACTCCCAGTAGCGCAGCAGGGATCAACAGGAAATTAAAAGGGTTTACTATCGTGGAGATGCTTTGACGTAAGGCACAAGCTAGATTGAACTCTTCACTGCTGTGATGAATGATGTGGAGGTTCCAGAAAATATTAATGTGATGGCTCCAGCGATGTAACCAGTACCCGGCAAAATCCAGGGCGATGAAGGCGACCAAATAGGTGAGCCAGCCAGCTTTGATATGGACAAGGGCGACGCGATCCACAAACCAGCTGTAGGCAAGAATGGTGATGGTAAGACCAAGCACATCCTTTGTGACATTGGTCACTCCACTGCCAAGGCTGGAGATCATGTCCATGTTGCGAACCGTGTCCTTTCCTTTGCGCCAGCCATACCATTTTTCAAATAGCACCAGAAAAAGGAAGACAGGCATTGCGATCAATAATATTTTTCCGTAGGTTTCCATCCACGGCGAAATTACAAAAGGTTTGAACAGTAAGAAAGGGAAAACTCCTGCGAATAATGACGGGCGGCCTGATTAACAAAAACCGCCGTTAATATCTGAACTTTCCATTTACCGGGCTGTTAGTACCTTTATCAAAACTAAAGACATGAAGAAATTATTGACCACTGTCGTATGCACTGCCTGTGTTTTTTCTGTTTCATTTTCACAAAAGCACCAGCTAGTTAAAAAATGGGAAACCGATTCGGTCCTCAAAGTTCCGGAGTCTGTTTTATATGATGCCGGCAATAAAGTATTGTACGAAACTAACATTGATGGTACCGATCCCTGGGGTGCAGATGGAAAAGGTTCGGTGGGTAAGATCGGGCTGGATGGTAAGATCATTAAAGTGGACTGGGTAAGCGGACTGAATGCGCCTAAAGGAATGGGTCT
>DASSFT010000653.1:0-6626 GCA_035694045.1 Chitinophagaceae bacterium | reverse complement strand
AATTTGCTCGAGATGTTCGGCACAAGTTTTTTTAAGATCAATGTCGGGAACATGATGCATTTCGACAGGTTCGCACTTTTATTCAACAGCATCATTTTCTTTTCTACGTTCGTTTACTTTCTTTTATCGGCCAGGGATATTGAAAGGACCGGAAGCTATTACGCGGAGTATTTTGCCCTTATATTCTTCATTCTTTGCGGGGTAGTCCTTGCTTCTTCATTTACTTCGTTGCTGATACTTTTTTTGGGTATCGAGATCATTTCAATCCCGCTTTACATTCTTACGGGAAGCGATAAAAAAAATCTCAGGAGCAACGAAGCTTCATTGAAATATTTTCTGCTGGGTGCATTTTCAACCGGCTTAATGCTGATGGGCATTGCGTTGATCTATGGTTCTGCTAGATCGTTTGATACGGCGCAGATAAATGTAGCGGAGAAGCCGGGGACTTTGATGATCGCCGGGATGATATTGCTTCTTTTCTCCATGTCATTTAAAGTATCGGCCGCTCCTTTTCATTTCTGGACGCCCGATGTTTATGACGGTGCACCTACGGTGTTCACCTCGTTCATGGCGACGATCGTCAAAGTCGCCGTATTTGTTGCATTCATCCGGTTATTCTATGAGGCATTTGGCCGGCTGCAGCAGCAATGGCAGATCTGGATTGCACTTATTACGGCTGCCACCCTGCTCATTGGAAATATCACGGCGGTATTCCAGCAGAGTGTAAAGCGCATGCTGGCCTATTCCAGTATTGCACAGGCAGGTTTTATGCTAATGGCGATCTATGCGATGAATATGGATGGCAAGGAAGGACTCCTGATTTATTCCGCCGCCTATAGCCTGGCTACGATCGGCATTTTTGCAGTATTGATCAAAATGAACGATTACACGTTTGACGGGTTCAATGGCCTGGCCAAACAGGAACCATTACTGGCGGCTACTACGGCTATCTTCCTGTTGTCACTTGCCGGTATCCCACTGACGGGAGGATTTATTGCGAAATTCAAGATGCTGGAATCTGTTATTGCCACCGGTAAAAATTTATGGCTGGTGATCTTCGCTGTCTTAATGGCCGCAGTAAGCGTTTTTTATTATTTCCGCGTTATCCAGGCCATGTATTTTAAAGACGGGCCTGCAAAGGTAATACCCATAAGTCCGGTATTTAAAGGGACCCTGGTAGCATTGGCTGTCCTGATCATTTTGCTTGGCATCTTTCCCCAGCTTTTGCTGAACTGGTTTTATTTCTGATAATACAGTACGACTCACGAAAATCAGACTTTTTATCGTTGCGTCTTTGCGCCGTTGCGAGAAATAATGGCTGTAGTTCCTGTTTTCTTTCTTTAATTTTGAGAAGACCCGGTCATCTATATGAGTTTCCTCGATGTCTTTTCGTTAGCTTATCGAATGGTACGAAGCAACAAGCTTCGCACAGGCCTTACCATATCCATTATCGCTTTTGGCATCATGGCCCTGATCATGATCATTACCGCAATTGAGGCGATGAACCAGAAATTTTCGGAAAGCTTTTCTACAATGGGTGCTAATGCGTTTACGGTCCGGTTTAAGGAAAGGAATTTTCATTTCGGAGGCAACGATAATGATGACATAAAGCTTTCGAAAAAAAACAAACGCAAGGAAAAAAAATCGAGCCTCGGCAAAATGATCACAAAGGATGAAGCCGAGCTCCTGGTCCGGATGTATCAATACCCATCCATTAAGAGCATATATATTCCCGGCGGGCGAAACAGCATTGTTTCGTATGAGCAGCGGAAAACAAGCCCAACCGTCATGTTATCGGGAGGCGACGAAAATTATTTGTTGCTTAATGGTTTTAAGTTGGCAGCGGGACGCAACATGAACCGGATGGATGTGGAGACAGGCGCCAATATCTGCCTGCTGGGTTATGATGTGGCAAAGAAATTATTCAGGGAAGGGATTGAAAGAGCAGTGAATTCAACTGTGAGACTTAACAATATTCCATTCCGGGTTTTGGGAGTGTTGGGAAGCAGGGGCTCGACATTTGGGTTTAGTCGCGATAACATTATCATTACAAGTTATAATAATGTCGCAAAAAATTTTCCCGGCAAAAGATCATACGTCGTGGCCATTATGACGCCGGATATCCGGGAAGTAAACCAGGCGATGGGAGAAGCTGAAGGTTCTTTCCGTGCTATCCGCAAACTGGCCGTCACGGAAGAGAATAATTTTATCCTGGACAGGAGCGACAGTATCGCGGAAAAGGCAATGAACAGCCTGGGATTTCTTACGATCTCAGCGACGGTTATCGGGCTGATCACTTTGATCGGGGCGGCCATCGGGCTGATGAATATTATGCTGGTTTCTGTATCGGAAAGAACAAAAGAGGTCGGGCTGGTCAAGGCAATCGGGGGTAAAAGCAAACTGGTGCGCCGGCAATTTTTGCTCGAATCGATCATCATCAGTCTTTTTGGCGCATTATTCGGAATTATGATCGGCGTGCCTGTTGGTAATATCGCATCCCTGTTGTTCGGCACCGGTTTTGTTGTGCCCTGGAACTGGGTAATGGGCGCGATCCTGCTTTGTTTCCTTGTCGGCCTGTGTGCAGGATTGTATCCCGCGTGGAAAGCGGGGCGTTTAAACCCGATTGAAGCGCTCAGGTACGAATAACTGTACGCATCTCTACTCCTCGATTTTATCATCATTTTCTTACCAGCTGCTCCTTCATATGAAAAAATCCTTAACTTGAAGCCCTTGTCGTAAAAAAACTTAAAAGGGTAGATTTTTTCTATGTTTTTTTCCTTAGAATTGCATCGCTTAAATTGACTTGTCAGTAATATTTAAAAATTTAAAACACTAAAAATTTCAATCATGGCAGAGACTAAACCAACTGCAACAGTTAAGGCTACATCTGTTCAACCCAAAAAAAGCAGTAATGCCATTTCTTGGATTGCTCCTATTATTTGTCTGATCGCGGGGTATTTGATCTGGCGTTTTATTCTGGGAGATCCTAGTGCCTATAAGGGGCAGGGGGAAGGCTGGTTCTGGCCCGAATACAAACAGGGATTAAAGAATGAGCAAGACCAGTTGCATCGTATCTACCAGGGAGGTATCATCGTTTTCATACTGATCGGTATGTTCCTGATGGTGGTGGTCTTTTCGATTGAAAGATTCCTGACCATCCGGAAAGCATTGGGTAATGGCTCTATTGCCGATTTTATCCGCAAAGTGCAATATCACCTGGCTAACCGCAATGTGGATGCTGCTTTATCAGAATGCGACAGGCAGCGCGGCTCAGTAGCCAACGTCATGAAAGCCGGTCTCCGCCGATACAAGGAAATGATCACTGAGGGCGGGCTCACAACAGAACAAAAAGTCATTGCCATCCAGAAAGAAGTAGAAGAAGCAACGGCCCTGGAAGTGCCCATGCTGCAGAAAAATCTGGTATTCCTTTCTACCATCACTTCAGTAGGTACGCTCATTGCCCTTCTCGGAACGGTAATGGGTATGATCCGCTCGTTCTCTGCTCTGGGTTCGTCCGGCAGCGGCGGCGACTCCAGCTCGCTGGCTATCGGTATATCTGAAGCCTTGTATAACACAGCATTGGGTATCGGTACTTCTGCCATAGCATTGATCATGTATAATGTGTTTACGACTAAGATCGATTCCATTACATATGGTATTGATGAATCAGGTTTTACCCTGACTCAAAGTTTTGCTTCACAATACAAATAATTTAATGAATAGCCTTATGGATTTTGGCGGGTTATTCATCTAATCAATTAAACAGAAGTAAGATATGCCACATGTAAAAGTAGCCAAGAAAAGTACGGATACGGATATGACCCCCTTCGTGGATGTGGCCTTCCTGATCCTGTCCTTTTTCATCATGGCAACACAGTTTAAACCACCTGAACCCGTTCCGGTGGAGACTCCAAACTCTGTTTCTTCGGATATATTGAAAGAAGAGAATGCAATGTTGATCACTGTTGATAAAGACAATAAAGTATTTATAAATATCAACGAGAAGAAAGGTGGGAATACAGGAAAGCTGGAATCTGTCATTACCGATATCAGCCAGAGCAGGAACCTGAACCTGGGCCCAAAAGAAATCACGAGTTTCAAAAACGCCCCGATAATCGGAGTTCCGTTCAACAGCCTTAAAGGCTACCTTGATCTTCCACTCGACAACCAGAAAAAATTCGTCGCTCCCGGGATCCCGGTGTTGGACACCCTGAATAATGAGCTCGTGTGGTGGATAGCCTCTGTAAAAAAGGCGTTTGCAGGCCAGAAATTGCTTTACCTGGTAAAAGGTGACAACAAATCGAAATACCCGACTTTCGAAGCTATCATCAATGCATTGAGAAAGAATGAGGAGTTTAAGTATAACCTCGTTACATCCCAGGAAGGAGCTCCCGAGGGCACAGACCTTTACAAGGAGCGGAGGGGTATTAAATAAGTTTTTTTAACTGATAAACAAATTAACATGGCAAGTATAGATACCGGTGGTGGTGATAGTCATAAAAAAGGACCAGGCGTAAAAAAAGCCAAAAAGCTTTCTACCCGCGTGGACATGACGCCAATGGTTGACCTTGGTTTTTTGCTTATTACATTTTTCATCTTTACGGCTACCATGAAGAGTCCTACGACCATGGACCTGAACATGCCCAAAGAGACGGATCAGAAAGATGAAACGAAGATCAAGCAATCAGGTGCGCTCACGATCATGCTGGGAAAAGACGATCATGTTTATTATTATGAAGGTGAACTGGATGACAAGGGATCGAACTTTAAATCGACTAATTTTAAAGAGATCCGTAAGATAATCCAGGACAAAAAGAAAGATGTGATCAAAAATCACGTTCATGATGATAAATGTGAAGAAATAAGGCAAAAAGCTAAAAACAGGATTCCGCAGGATCCAAACTGGCAGAATGCGGACCTGGACAGGGACTTCGTGGTAGTTATCAAGCCCGACGCGGAAGCCACCTACAAAAACACGGTGGACATCCTGGACGAGATGACTATCAATGCCGTAAAGCGTTTCGCGATGGTCAAGATCTCTGAAACCGAGGACGCCCTGATCAAAAGGACCGAAGGCGGAAAATAATCTGCCGGAGGGGTATGGAATAAATACCGAAAAGCATCTAATTTTAAATAACTTAACTAATGGAAGCCAACAAAATATTATCGGCCGATGTTCTGGACCTGATCTTCGAGGATCGGAATAAGGAATATGGGGCCTATCAGCTGCGGAAAACGTATAACAAGCGGGTTCTCAAGGCGCTTATCATCGCAGCCTCCATTGCTGTACTGGCCCTGCTGGCCTCGTTTATAGTTAGTAAGGTAGAAAGCGCCGACAGTAAGATAAATATTAAGGAGGTGACGATCCAGGATATCAAACAGGAGGAAGAGAAGCCGGAGCCGCCTCCGCCGCCCCCGCCAAAGCCACCAGATCCCCCAAAGATCGAAATGGCTAAGTTCACACCTCCCAAGATCGTAAAGGATGAACAGGTGCAGGAACCGCCTCCAGAGCAGCAGGAATTAAAAGAGACCAAGATCGATGTGGTTAACCAGGAAGGTGTAAAAGACGAAGGAATTGTAACCCCGGTTGCGATCGACGAGGGTAAGCAGATCATCGAAGAAAAGAAAGAAGACGAGAATAAGATCTTCGAAAAAGTTGAGATCGAAGCTTCTTTCAAAGGTGGTGAGAGCGCCTGGAAAAAATACCTCGAAAGAAACCTGAACCCTAACACACCGGTTGATAACGGAGCTCCCGAAGGTACCTATACTGTATATGTACAGTTTGTGGTAAGCAAGGACGGTAGCATTAGTGATGTAAAGGCCCTGACCAATCACGGTTATGGTATGGAAGCAGAAGCCATCCGTGTCATTAAGAAAGGACCAGCCTGGGTTCCGGCAGTACAGAATGGCCGCCAGGTAAATGCCTATCGCAAACAACCGATTACCTTCCAGGTACAGGCAGAATAAGCATCTGGATCTCAGTAATTATATTCAATCCCGCACACGCGGGATTTTTTTTTGCCACGGATACACGGAAAGAAAGGAAATCATCTGTGTATCCATGGCAACTCTTCATCTTTAAACCTTTCAACCTTTCACCCATTAAACCGTTAAACCGCTATCCGTGTATCCGTGGCAAAAAGTATATCCGTGTATCCGTGGCAACATATTCCGAATTTCCGAGTATCGGTGGCGGCATTTTCGGAAATAATGGCAATTATTTTCAAACTGAGACACTAGTTTATTTTCAATTGGCGAATCAAATCTATTTTTGACCGGTAATGAGCAAGCTCGCAGACTGGGATGATACAATCGTGGCCCTGGCCACAGCTCCGGGCATCGGCGCCATTGGTGTGATACGGCTGAGTGGGAAAAAAGCGATCACAATTGCCGATGAATTATTTCCTTCAAAAGATCTATCGCAGCAACCTTCGCACACCCTGCATGTCGGTTTTTTAAAGGATAAAGAGACCCTACTGGACGAAGCAGTCGTTTCGATCTTTAAAGGGCCGAAGTCTTATACCGGGGAGGATGTCATAGAGATCAGTTGTCATGGTTCTCCCTTTATTCACCAGCGCATCATTGAAGCCTGTATAAAAAGAGGGGCACGCCTCGCGAAACCTGGT
>DASSFT010000652.1:0-2564 GCA_035694045.1 Chitinophagaceae bacterium | reverse complement strand
TTACGCAGCCGGGTGATACCGTAGCAGTCGAATCGCCCAACTACTTCGGCATTTTCCAGGCGATCGAAAGCATGGGGCTTAAAGTGGTGGAAATATCTTCCTGTTTTATTGATGGCCTGGAACTGGATTGCCTGGAGGAAGCCATAAAAAAATTCCCGATTAAAGCCATAGTCTGTATCCCCAATTTCAATAACCCGTTGGGCGGTTGTATGCCCGACGAGAATAAAAAGAAGCTGGTAGATATCATCAACAAGCATAACATTCCATTGATCGAAGATGATATTTATGGTGAACTGTACTTTGGTAAAAACCGTCCCCGCACAGTCAAGTACTATGATACAAAAGGCTTGGTGATGCATTGCACATCACTGACCAAATCACTGGCACCGGGCTACCGGATCGGGTGGGTCATTGCCGGAAAATTCCTGGAACAGGTCAAACAGATAAAAAGGATTCAAAATATCAGCTCTCCGACTCTTACGCAGGCCGCAATCGCGCATTACCTGCAGTATGGCCGTTATGAATATCACTTAAAGAACCTGCGGAAAGCGCTGCATACTCAGTGTCTCCGCTATATGCAGGCCATTATCGATTATTTCCCCGAAGACACCAAGGTCTCCAGGCCTCATGGCGGGTTTGTACTCTGGGTGCAGTTAAACAAAAAGATCAATGGTTTCAAATTGAGGACTGAGGCTATGAAGCATAATATATCTATTGTACCCGGGAAAATATTTTCCGCCAGTTGTGACAATGACAATTGCATCCGCATCAGCTTTGGCAAACCCTGGGACGATGATGCAGACTATGGACTGATGATGCTGGGTAAACTTATTGGTAAAATGATTTAATCAGGAATTAACCACATTTCAATAAGTCTGGTTTTGATTTTTGAAAATGATTCTTAGCTTTAAGGCGCATGAGAATCACACTTATCCTTTTCTGCCTATTCGTTTGCCGGTTTGCTTATAGCCAATCTACTGTGCCATTGTTCGGCATTTTCAGCAATGACGAGATCCATCTCACCCAGTGTGAGTTTGACAAGAACGCCGGGGCCGTTATACTGCTCGACTGGGCTGAATCCGATTATGACGACAACTACCGGCTGATTACCCACCACCGGAAACGTATCAAGATCCTTCACCAGCGGGAAACCGATCGCGGCAACATCAGCATTCCTTTTTATTCAAAGGATGAATTTGAGTACATCGTGAATATAAAGGGTGTCACATACAATATCGAGAACAACCAGGTGGTGTTGAGTTATCTCGATAATAAATCCATTTTTACCGAAAGGGATAAATTGTATTCATACATGAAGTTTGCAATGCCGAATGTAAAGCCAGGCAGCATTATTGAATATGAATACGACAGCTACATGAAGCATTATGGCGGGCTGGACGACTGGATATTTCAAAACGAAATACCCACGATAAAAAGCAGCTACATGCTTACCATTATCCCTAATGCTGAATTTACGTACAATGTCCAGAAAAAAAGTGAGTACCCGGTTACCGTAAAGCCACTACCAGATGCCGGTAAGATTTATTTTGAAATGAATAATATTCCCGGTCTGAAATTCGAACCCTATATGGATGCAGTTCGTGACTACCTGCAAAAAGTAGAGTTCCAACTCTCCGCTTATGCCAATCGGTCCGGCGACGTTGTAAAATATAATCAAACCTGGAGGGATGTTTCCTATGAATTGCTAAGCGATAAAGAATTCGGCGGAGCCATTCGCAAGAATTTTTCTACCCCAAATGAGCTGAAACTGGCCGTAGCCAGCCAACCAAATGACTCGGGACGCGTAACAGCTATCTATAATTATGTCAGGAATAATTTTACCTGTACAATCGACTTTGGCAAGTATGCCATAGATGGACTGAAAAAAACCTGGGAAAGTCATTCGGGCACCGCGGGGGAGATCAACCTGATTTTGATAAACATGCTTCAATCATTTAACATAGAAGTGTATCCCCTACTTGTAGCGGAAAGGGATTTTGGCAAAATAGATACAACCTATCCCTTCCTCGACCGGTTTAATAAAGTAGTCGCTTACGCAAAGGCCGATGGCAGGACCTTTATTTTGGATGCTACTCAAACCTATACTCCTCCGGGACTAACGCCCTATGCGCTGCTGAATACGATCGCATTTATCGTTGACAAAAAGAACTATAGCCTGATCAGGATTCTCAGCAGCCGCAATTCTTATAGCAATAATATTACCGTTACCGGTAAAATCGATAATACAGGGCTATTGAAAGGAACTGCCGAGATTGCCAGTACCGGTTATGCCAAACAGTTAAGGACTGAAAAAATAAAAAAGGATAACAAAAAATTTATCAGCGAGACACTGCAGGAACCAGGCAGCGAAATTCTCGTGGACAACCTGGTCACTGACAATATCGACGATGATAGTAAGCCGTTGATCCAGAAAATAGATTTTCACAATGAAATGAACGTGAGTGGCGGATTTATTTTTTTGACCGGGAACCTGTTCACCGGCCTGGCCAAAAGCCCTTTCACCAGCGATACCCGTTTTACAAACGTCAACTTTGGCTACCCGT
>DASSFT010000651.1:0-4684 GCA_035694045.1 Chitinophagaceae bacterium | reverse complement strand
ATTTTCCCGATGGCATCAGGTTTACCAGCAGTGGGATCTTGCTGCCCAGGCCATCAAAGTCATCCAATTTTAGATCCACGCCAATTCGCCCGGCTATTGCCAGCAGGTGAATGATAAAATTGGATGACCCGCCCACAGCTGCATTAACTTTTATTGCGTTCTCAAATGCTTCGCGGGTCAATATCTTATCAATGGTTAAATCTTCTTTTACCATCTCCACGATTCGTCTTCCGCTTAGCTGAGCCAATACTTTTTTTCTTGAATCGGCGGCAGGAATAGCGGCTGCCCCGGATAATGTCAACCCAAGCGATTCTACCATACAGGCCATCGTAGATGCGGTGCCCATCGTCATGCAATGGCCAATGCTACGGCTCATACAACTTTCGGCAAATTCGCATTCCTCCTGCGTCATCTTACCCGTCTTCATGTCTTCATCGAACTTCCAGACATGAGTGCCCGATCCTATGGTTTGACCCTTATATCGGCCATTAAGCATAGGGCCACCGGGAACAACTATCGTAGGTAATCCAACACTGGCGGCTCCCATAACGGTCGAAGGAGTAGTTTTATCACAACCGGTCAGCAATACCACTCCATCGATGGGGTTGCCTCGAATAGATTCTTCCGCATCCATGCTGGCCAGGTTCCTGAAAAGCATGGCCGTTGGTTTCAGAAGCGTTTCACCCAGGCTCATGATCGGGAACTCAACAGGAAAACCACCAGCTTCCAGTACGCCTCGTTTCACCATTTCAGCAAGATCCCTGAAATGTGCATTGCAGGGTGTAAGCTCGCTAAATGTGTTGCAAATGCCAATTACCGGCCGGCCATCAAACAGGTCGGCAGGCATACCCTGGTTCTTCATCCAGCTCCTGTAAATAATACCATCTTTATCTTTTCTGCCAAACCAATCGCGGCTCCTTAATTTTTTTTCTTCTTTCATTGCTGCAGCATAAGATGATTTAATATTTTTTTAATCTACCTGAATCCGGTTCTAAGATATACTAATAACAGCAAACAGGTTTTATCAATTACAACCATTATAACAGACGATTAAAGAGTAAAAAACCTTTGTAGAAACAAAGGTTTTTACCTAATTGCTAACTGCTATATTATGAGAAAAGCTATGGTTTATCCCACCAGATCCTTGTACTTAATTTATCTGCTCCCTGCCTGCCTATCGCTTCGTTGACGTTAGCGGTATTTACCGACAACTCAGAAGTTGGATAGGTCAATCTCCTGATAAAAGTTCCATTGGGCACATCCGGGTTATTGGGTTGGCCATAGGGATTAGGTGTCAATGCCGGGAAACCGCTTCTCCGGAAATTCGCGAATGCCTCCGGACCATTCAGAAAAGACGCAATCCAGTATTGCGTATTTATCTGTTGCAATTCAGTTCCGGGTACAAGGGGATTTGCTGTTACGTAAGCATCGCGTGCACCTGCCGCTACTGCCGAACCTGCATCATAAGTAGCCATTTGATCCATGTGTGCTTTTATGCCGTCGGAAAAATATTGTGCTGCAGTGCCGGTAGTTATCCATCCCCTGAATCTTGCTTCGGCTAATAACAGGTTGGTTTGTGCTGCAGTGACAAAGAATACCGGCGTAGATACCTTGGTCACCCTTCTGCGATCAGCCTGGCTGTATTCATAAAAACTGGCCAACCCGTCAGCTGTAGCTGCTGCGCCGACGGTCCCATTATCTTTTCCCATTGGCATTCCGATCTGGACGGCAGCAGTGGTATTCCCGGCAGCCACGGTTTGGCCATTGCCGGATGTTGCGCCCATATAACGGATTGCTATTGCCGATAATCTCGGGTCACTGGTATTTTTCAACTGGTCAACGAATGGCTTGGTCAAATAGAAATTTGCAGCCTCGCTTCCGTTTAATGAGTTTCCGATGACCCAGGTATAGTTGGCATCATGACGCATGTATGCATTATCTGCATTAACGGTGATCACACCGCCGGCAACTGCAGCTTGTACCGTCGATTGGGCTTTGGGAAGATCCACTTTGATCAGCCGCATACCAGCCCTTAGAAGAAGTGAATAGGCAAATTTCTTCCACTTGACGATATCACCTGCATATAGTACGTCAGAGGCTTCTATTGTTCCTGCTGCATTCAATGCAGTGGCTGCTTCTGTCAGTTCTTTTATGATATCAGTATAAATCGCTTGCTGCGCATCGTATTTGGGAAAGAATACCTGGTCAGAATAACCGGCACCTCCCTGGCTATAAGGGATATCACCGTACTCATCGGTCAGAATCATGAACGCATAAGCCTGGAATATGCGGGCCATGTTGTAAAGATTGCTTCGGGTGGTCACAGTCTTTGTACGCACAATCACATCATGTGTGTACTTTATCACGTTTTGATAGTACACTGTCCAGATTGGGTTGCCGGCTCCATTGTCGCGGCTGTCCTGGTTAAAATTGGCGCCCGCGAGCACACCACCATTGGGGCTCACCATTTGTTGCACGATCCCGATATCAAAAATCAATGACTTCATCGGGTAAGAAGTATTGATCACGGCATTGTTCAATAAAAGTGCGGGATCTAAAGATGTGGGACTGGTCGTATTCTTATTCAGGTCGCTCAGTTTTTTGTCACAGGAAACAGCGAACAGTAGCAAAGCAACCAGTAAACTATAGTTAATTATTTTTTTCATGATCGTGGTATTAGAATTTAATATTCAGATTAAAACCCAATCCCCTGGTAGTTGGAAGGCTTGGGGATTCGAGACCTGCCTGGCTGTCAGCAACAAATCCAAAACTTTCCGGGTCGATATTGTCGATCCATTTTTTTATGATCAGGACATTGCTTGCAACGAAGTCCAGCTTGATACCTTTGATGGGCCATTTTGCGGGAACGTATTTGGTAAAATCATATCCCAATGAAACCTGTCTTAGTCTCCAGTAACCACCGTTGTAAATAACTGGTTCGATGATCGCTTGCGAACGCAGGTGCTCCCAATAGGTTTGAACCGGAGCTACTGCCGTATTTGTACCCCCGCCCGGATTGACGCCGGAACCGATTACGCCGGTTGTTCTTCCTTCCAGGGTCATCTTATGCAAGCCATGACGAACTGCATTGAAGTTCGTTCCTGAAAGAACTTTGTTTCCCAGTTTATAGTCCACGAAAACAGCAAGGTTGATCCCCTTGTAATTAAAAGTATTGAGGAAGCCACCGGTCCATTTGGGTAAGGCACTTCCAAATAAAACGAGGTCGGGAGTGCGTTGAGGCAATCCGTTTGTCTGGAAAATTCTCTGGCCTTTGGCATCCCTTGCATAACCATATCCCGCGATCTGTTCCAGTTCCTGTCCTACAACTATCCTGACTTCCCCATTGAAGACGTGGGTACCCACGGTAATGCGTTCGCCGGGTGCGCCTGTTATGATCTTGTCTGCCCTTGTTTTATTATAAGAAGTGTTGGCGGTGAATTCCCAGTTGAAATCTTTCGATCTTACCGGTACAAGAGTCAGCAATGCTTCAAGGCCTTTATTGGTGCTCTTCCCGCTATTGATTAATGTGTTTACAAAACCGGAAGCATCCGATATCTGTACCTGTATGATCTGGTCAAACGTGTACTTTTTATAAATGGCAAGATCAAGACTAACCCGGTTATTGAACATTCTTACTTCAAGACCCAATTCCGTTTCAGCGGTCCTGCTTGGTCTGAGGTTCGCGTTCGGTACTGAATTACCACTTGATCCAACGGGCACGGCTGTTCCCGAAGGATTATTGATAAGATTGGAGTTAACATTATAGTATAACTGGTCTGAGGCAAAGCCAACATCGTTATCGCTACCTACTTCAGCATAACCAGCTCTTATTTTTGCGAAGTTCAGCCATGAGACGCTCTTTATATTTTCTGAGAAAACATAGGCACCAGATACAGAAGGATAGAATATGCTTCTATTGGCCGGCGAGAGAGTCGAGAACCAGTCATTTCGGCCCGTACCGGTCAGATACAAGGTCCGTTTCCAGGATACTTCTGCCGCGCCATATAAAGAATTGACCCGGCCGGTTGCAAGCTGGTAAGTGGGATTTTTTGCTCTTCCATTTTGAACAGTATAAAGTCCCCTTATTACGAAATCAGTGACCTGTACGTTATTGATATCCGATCTTGTGTTCATCTGGTTACCACCGCCGGTAAGAGTCGCATCGAAGTCTCCGAATTTTCTGTTGGCGATCACCAGGAAATCGAGATTGCTTTCCCTGAAACGGCGTGATTCCTGTGTAAATATCCCGTTCACAAAACCGGCTTGCGCAACCGGTCTTGAAGCCTGTCCTGTCGGGAAATTGTTGACGTCCTCATCTCTTGAATAGTAGTCCTCTCCAAATCTTCCCTGTATCGATAACCAGGACAGTATATTGTATTTGACCGTGATATTGCCGAATATCCGGTCTCTCCTGATATTGTGAAATTGTTCATCCAGGACCCAGTACGGATTCGTGCGGTTCATAAACCTGGAATAGATGTATTCATTGCCTGTTGCCGGGTTATATTCATTTGCCTTTAATACACTTAATGGCATTGTATTGGCCAGCGACATTATCGTTGTGGGTATTGAGTTGTCCTGGTTGGCGATATTGGGCGGGTTCTTGTTATATTCCCATGAGTAGTTTACATTGCCTGAGAAATTGAATCTTTCCGAGAGGTTATAATTAAAACAGAGATTCATG
>DASSFT010000650.1:0-5556 GCA_035694045.1 Chitinophagaceae bacterium | reverse complement strand
ACAAATTTGCTGAAACTGTGGCAACGAACCGCGGCGGCTTCATCCGGGTTGTGCCTGACCTGGAAACAGCTGAAAACTGGCTATTAGCGAGGGTTTAGCCAGGTGTTTATGTGGTATATTAACACTCTCCTGTTTTTGTTGGCATATTTTCTGACGCATTATATTTTTAAATACACTGATAATTATGAAAAATATAAAAACATTCGTGGTCTTTCTTTTCTTCAATGCTTTTGCGCTCTCAGTTGTCAATGCCCAGGATAAGAAACCGGAAGAAGTCAAGAAAATGGTCGAAGCGCAGAACTTTGTTTTTAAGGCACAACAGGTGTTACCGCAGAGCGGTAGAAGCCGTCAATTAACATCCGAATATGATCTCTCGATAGCGCCGGATACTATCGTTTCTTTTCTTCCATATTTCGGTCGTGCTTATTCCGCGCCAATTAATTCTTCCGATGCCGGAATAAAATTTACATCTACAAAATTTGACTATAAACGTAAAGCAAAAGGCCAGGGATGGGAAATAACGATCCGGCCAACTGATGCCTCGGATGTTCAACAGTTATACCTTAACGTGTATGACAACGGGCGGGCGAGACTCCAGGTGGTTAGTATAAACAGGCAGCCTATATCGTTTGATGGATATGTAATCGAAGGCCGGGAAAGAAATAAAAAAGCTTTCTAAGAAAATTTGGATTCAGTTGGGTTTCCTGCAGTCTGATGGTTGATCGGGAACCTGAACACGATTGTAGTTATCCGCTGGCGTTGGTTCATGATATCCAGTTGACCGCCGATTTGCTGGGCCAATGGCACTGTATCCTGAAGGCTGCAGGCGACTGCATAGGTGTTAAAACTATTACTGTCTTTTACGGATATTTCCATCAAATTGCCATACAGTTCCTGGGCAAATATGCGAATACAACTCTCCCTTGTATTGTTGATGACCGATCGCAATATTCCATCGATAACCGCGGCTACAGTGTTCCTGTCCCCTCTTACGCCAAGATGCGGAGCTATATCGTTTACCAGGAAACTGTTGTTGCGAACGGCTAAAGGCAATAAAGGTTGCGCAAGTTGCTGAATTAAGTTCTGCAATCCTCCCTTTGCCGCATTATACGGATGGGTGATCTGAACAGCTTGCGCTAAGTGCATATCATTGATGCTTTCCATAGCGTACATGGGGGATTTTTTATATGGATCAAAGTAAGCACAGGGCGGTGGGTTCGACAATAGAGAGTTTTGTCATTAACAGGTAATATTTAGCAAAGACAATGAGTAGAATTTTGACTACAGACTTTTTCTTAGTCGCTAGTCTTCACTGCCATTTATATTATCTTCTTTCGTATAAGGAAAGCTGAATTCTATCGTGGTTATTTTCTGCCGCTGGTTCATGATGTTCAGAAAGCCGCCTATCTGTTCAGCCAACGGCACAATTTTCTGGAGGGCGCATGCTACTGCGTAAGTGTTATAACAGTTATTGTCCTTTACCGATATCCTGATTGTATTGCCGAATATTTCTCTTGCTGATACCTGGATATCGCCCTCGGTTGCGTTGGCTATTATTGCATGCAACATGCCCTGTATGACTGCAGCCAGGGTTTCTTCGCATGTGTTGATGATAAGGTCGGCGGCAACCTGGTTTATAATCCTGCTTTTACCGGCCAATTGTGGTGATGATAATGTGAGATCGTTGACAACTTCGTCTACTAGCGTGTGCAAAGAAAGATGAGTCCTGCTACTGTCCTCTGCTATGCTGTTCGTGAGTTTCATAAGAACTGTTTTTTGGGTTGGTGAATAGTGTGCTGGATCGATCCTTTACCTGTTTACATAATAAGGGACCGGCATAAGCCAGTCCCGGTCCGTATTGCTTTCAATGGATATCGGATGCTGTTTCACGGGGCTAGTCCCTTCATTAGGGTTATCACCATTTTTTCTGTTTTCACAGGAAATGACGTAACAATAACAAGCCGCTCCCGTCAAACGGGAAAACAATACTTTTTAAAAAACGCAGTTAATACTGCTAAGAATTACCAGGTTTAGGTTCAATTAGATTTTGGATCTGGTTACGGATAGAATAAGCCTAGGGAGGGTTCAGTAGAAAATTCAAGAATAAGTTCAATGTTTTACCCATATTTCATAAACCGTGCCATGCATGACAAGACTGTATTAAAATTGAAGGGACTGGTAGCAAGCGACTATAAATCAGCCAGTAAAAACTCTTAAAATTGTTATCTTGTTGCATATGATCATTATCAAATAGCTGAAATCTGCTGGTTGCAGTAATTGCTATAACGGTCCTGGTTTGTCGTGGTCTTACAATTAAATATCCATCTCCCGAGTGGTAACTTGATGTGCTTTAAAAAGCAGGGCTTTGCCGTTGTTTTACTTCGTATTTGAACTACTACAGGCAAATTTGTCTTTCTTAAACCTGGTTACGCATACCGCTAGCATGGCATTTGACGTTAGCCGTCCATGCGCAAACTTCCTGTATTTATCTTTTTCTTTCTTTTACCGCTTGCTTTCATCGTTTCTTGCGGTAAGACCGGTGCGAGTTTACAGGAGCCGTTGGATTGCAGTACCGTCGTCAATAAGAATTTCGCTACAGATATCAACCCGATAGTTCAATCTACCTGCAACCAGCAAGGTTGTCACGATGTGGCCAGCATCAACGGCCCCGGACCCCTTACAAATTATAGCCAGGTATTTAACGCCCGCATCGTCATTCGCGCCGCGATTGAGTCGGGTCTGATGCCACAAAATGGAACTCTCTCAAAAAACCAGCGCAACGCGATTATCTGCTGGATAGATGGCGGGGCACCGAATAACTAGTTGACTGGTTTATTAGTTGATTAGTTGACGGGGTAAAAATAAATCTGCCACGATCTTTCGAGTGTGCCTCAGTTTGAGAACAAATCTCACACTACAAAATTGAAGGATCGCCACGGATACGTGGATGACTTTATTTTTTTTCCGTGAATCCGTGGCAAATCGTCCCGCCAAATGGCGGGATACTTTATATTTAGGGCCTTAAACTACTGCTATGTCGAGAATAATTTTATTCCTGGTTTTTGTCATTACTTCTGTCCAGGTATTTTGTCAGCAAAAATTAGAAAAGCTTACTGTCGAAAAGATCATGCGTGATCCCAAGTGGATCGGCACCTCCCCTTCCAACCCGGCATGGAGTAACGATGGTAATATGCTTTACTTTTCCTGGAACCCGGATAAAGCACCTAATGATTCACTCTATTATATTACACAAGGCAACAAGGTCCCCGTCAAGGCTACAGTTGCACAGAAGCAAAATTTTATTTCTCCGAATGCTTATGTTTATAATAACACCAGGACGGCTTATGCTTATGCCAAAGAAGGAGACATTTTTTTTACAGACGTCAAAACAAATACTACCCGGCGCATCACACAAACTGTAGATCCCGAGACAAACCCGCAATTCTCCTTCAACCAAACAAAGATTATTTATAACCGTAGTTCGAATTTATACGCCTGGGATATTGTCACTGGTGAAACCATGCAATTGACTAATATAAGAGCCGCTGAAGCTTCTGCACCTGCTCAACCAACCGGGGGATTTCAGCGAGGCGGCGGTGCTGCGGGCGGTGGAAATTTCCAGGGAAGAGGCGGTGTGGCCGGCAACACTAACCAGCAGGAAGATTGGTTAAAGAATGATCAGTTACAAACTTTTGAAGTGCTGAAAAGTCGCAAAGAAAAAGCCGACATGGCTACTGCATACAATACCAGCACCCGGCGAAAAGAAATGCGTAGTATCTCGATTGAAGATAGAACAATGCAGGGTCTGACGATTAGTCCCGATGGTCGATTCGTAAGTTATAGTTTGGTACGTCAGCCCGCCAATGCAAAAACTACGATCGTTCCAAACTATGTCACTGAATCCGGCTTTACAACAGACATAAACGGAAGGACCAAGGTCGGTGCTGCGCAACGCACCATTGAATTCTTTATTTATGATCGGGAAAGAGATACAATTTTGGCTGTAAAAATAGATTCGATTCCTGGCATCAAAGATCTCCCCGACTATATAAAGGATTATCCTAAGCAGCTCGAAGAAAGAAAGAAAAGGAATGTCAATCGGCCCGTAAGCTTTATAGGCCCTAACTGGTCGCCCAAGGGAACTTATGCAGTATTGGATATTCGTTCGGACGACAACAAGGACCGTTGGTTGATGTTATGGGATACAGCCACTAATAAATTAAAGTTACTGGACCGGCAAAGAGATGAAGCGTGGATCGGCGGCCCGGGGATCGGTTTTGGCGGCACAGGCTGGATAGATGATAATACTTTATGGTACCAGTCCGAAGCTACTGGTTATTCTCATCTATATACCATCAACATTTCTACCGGCGAAAAAAAGGCATTGACCGCTGGTAAATTCGAGGTGCAGCAATCTGTCCTTTCCAAAGACAAAAAATATTTTTATATCACCACCAATGAAGTGCACCCGGGTGAACAGCAATTCTACCGGTTAAACATAGCCGATGGAAAAAAAGAGCGGATCACTACGATGACGGGTGCCAACCAGGTTACAATTTCGCCAGATGAAAAACAGATAGCCATATTGTATTCCTACTCCAATAAACCCTGGGAGCTATACGTACAGGAAAATAAACCCAATGGAAAACTGGAACAGGTAACCAATAAAGCGCAGACGGATGAATTTAAATCCTATTCCTGGAGAGACCCGGAACTGGTAACCTTTACGGCAAGGGACGGAGCTACAGTATATGCAAGATTGTATAAGCCGACTAATCCCGACCCTCATAAACCGGCTGTATTGTTTGTGCATGGCGCAGGGTATTTACAGAATGCTCATAAATGGTGGAGCAGTTATTTCCGCGAATACATGTTCAACAATCTACTCGCCGATAATGGATACTATGTACTGGACATCGATTATCGTGGCAGCGCCGGTTATGGCCGTGACTGGCGAACCGGTATCTACCGCTATATGGGCGGCAAGGACCTCAGCGACCATGTTGACGGCGTAAACTGGCTGGTTAAAACTTACGGCGTAGATTCGAAGCGTGTTGGTTTATACGGGGGATCTTACGGAGGCTTCATTACGTTGATGGGAATGTTTACTGAGCCCGATGTATTTGCCGCCGGTGCAGGACTAAGGTCCGTTACCGATTGGGCCAACTACAATCATGGTTATACTTCAAATATTCTCAATGAGCCTTATACCGACAGCATCGCCTATCACAAAAGCTCACCGATCTATTATGCAAACGGGCTGAAAGGGCATTTGCTGATGTGCCATGGCATGGTGGATGTGAACGTCCATTTCCAGGATATAGTAAAGGTCAGCCAGCGCCTAATTGAATTGGGTAAGGATAACTGGGAACTCGCTGTTTATCCGATGGAAGATCATGGTTTCGTGGAGCCGAGCAGCTGGACGGATGAATATAAGAGAGTGTTTAAGTTGTTTGAGGAGGTGTTGAAGAAGCCGTGAAATTGGCGAAGGGTTATTAGCCAAGCTGCAATACTACTATCAGCTTCGTTACGTCGCACTCTTGTACGTCCGGTTCG
>DASSFT010000649.1:0-2190 GCA_035694045.1 Chitinophagaceae bacterium | reverse complement strand
CAGTCATCACCTGGTCTTTATTAAAGCCAAGGTCTTTTTTCTGCACATAGGAAAGCTGTGAGTAAACAACCCATGTGCAAATAAGCATAATCATCGAAATGGAAAACTGCAACACGACAAGTGTGCGGCGAAGATTGATGTTCCCCGATGCTTTTGAGAGAGCGCCTTTTAATATCCCTACCGGTTTGAATCCTGATAAATAAAAAGCTGGGTAACTTCCACCCACAAGCCCTGTGAATAACACAATACCCAGCAACAACATAATGTTTGATCGTTGTAACAGGTTGCTGACCGTAAAGGTTTTGCCCGAGATAGAATTGAACATAGATAATAACAGAAACACGAGTAAAATACTCAACAGGACAGCGACTAGGGAAGTGAGCAAACTTTCTCCCAGGAATTGCGCTACCAGTTGTTTCTTTGATGATCCCGTTACTTTCCGTATACCTATTTCTTTGGCGCGGCGTGCAGACCTTGCTGTGGTAAGGTTCATATAATTGATGCAAGCGATGAGCAGCATGAAAAACGCAACTGCGGAGAATATCCAGATATAAGACATGCTGCCGAGTTCTTCCGGTTCAAATTGCAAATTGGAGTGAAGGTGTATCGATGTGATGTTCTGTGCATCATATCGCATGGTTATATTGAACTGTTTGAAGATCGGGTCAACAAATTTTTTATATACATCCGCCAGTTGCTTATTGACCTGCTGTGGATGGGCTCCCGGTTTAAGTAGTAAATAGGTGTAGTTGTTAAAGCTGCCCCAGTTGTCCTGTCCCTGGTTATTTCTCAGCAGGGTGGACATAGAGATCAGCATATCGTAACGGAGATGCGAGTTTTGGGGAATGTCTTCGATCACGCCGGTTACTTTATACACATCATAAACCGTTCTCAGCGTTTTGCCCAACGCTGATTCATTGCCAAAATATTTTTTTGACAGCGATTTTGAGATCACAATATCAAAAGGAGCCTGCAAAGCTACCTTCGCATTGCCTTCTACAAATTTTACTGTAAATACGTTGAACAAAGTACTGTCCGCATAATAGATCTTCGTTTCATAAAAACTGTTGTCGCCGCTTTTAAATAAAGTCCTTTCCCGGCTGTTCAGCCTGACCATTTCCTCCACCTCGGGATAATCCTTTTTCATGGTAGGGCCAAGCGGCAATTGTGTAATCGCCATGTCCGTATTCTTGTCCTTTTCATGAACGTAGGTGTTGATCCTGTATACCCGGTCTGCTTTTTTATTTTGCCTGTCATAGTTCAATTCGTCCTTGATGTAAAAAATCAGGAACAAACTAAACGTAATGCCGATCGTAAGGCCTAATATGTTCAACAGGCTATACCAAAAATCTTTTCTTAGGTTACGCAATGCGATGAGAAGAAAGTTTTTAATCATAAAATAGCTTTTAGCTGTTAGCTATGAGCTATGAGCTCGAGGCTCACGGCTCGCAGCTTAATTATTCAGTTCGTAACGATTTTACAGGATTCGCGATCGCCGCTTTTATTGCCTGGAAACTTACTGTAAGTAATGTAATGGTTAATGCGCCGGCGCCGGCAGCTGCGAATATCCACGGCGCCATGTTCGTCCGGTATTCATATTTCTGCAACCAACCATTGAGAAAATACGAGGCAACCGGGATGGCGATGAAACAGGAAATAATGACCAGCGTAACAAAATCCCATGATAATAATTTCCACAAGTTGAAAACAGAAGCGCCAAGGACTTTGCGAATGCCGATCTCCTTTGTGCGTTGTTCAGCCACATAAGATGCCAGTCCAAATAAACCAAGACAAGAAATAAAAACGGCAAGCGCAGCAAAAAAGATAGCCAGGTTGCCAATGCGTTCTTCTGCCGCAAACTTTAAACCGTATTCCTCATCTACAAATTTGTAATCAAAAGGGACATCTGTAATCACTTTTTTGAAACCTGCTTCGATCTTCGCTAATGCCTCGCGAATACCTGTATTCTCCCTGATTTTTGCAAATAACCAATTGCCCTTTCCAAGAAAAATCACGGATGGATAAGTGGGTTGAAATGGTGAACCTTTCACCATATCCCTTGTTACTCCAATAATGGTAAAGTACGTGGCCGGTCGCCAGCCCGGTTCCCATTTCACGATCTGGCCAACAGGATTTTTCAGTCCCGCTAATTTTATCGCAGACTCATTTAATATTATACTTGCTGAATCT
>DASSFT010000648.1:0-2314 GCA_035694045.1 Chitinophagaceae bacterium | reverse complement strand
TGTCAACCGGCTGGGCCATGCATAAATTGTATTCTCATATCTCGCTAACTCGTGATCACCCATCCTGATCCATTTACAGATCGCCTCCAATTCTTTTTTTCCAGGATTCATCATTTTTGCTTTAAGCTTTCTTTCTGTCTCCTCTCCACCCTTTTTCCTGAAACAGGCAATGAAAAAACCTTCTCCTTTTATTTTATCCGGCCAGAAACGGTAACCATAGGCACCATTTCCAGCCCTGGTTTCTACTACGCCCGGAAATTTTTCAATCGCCAGGCGACAACTTTCAATTGATGACTCACGGTCGTTTAATGTCAGCTGGCTGGTAAGCCATTCGGCGATCTCTTCATCTTCTTCCTTTGAATAAGAGCAGGTAGAATAAATGAGGATACCGTTTTTTTTAAGTGCTGGCAAAGCATCCGCCAGTATTCTTTGTTGCCGCTGGCTGCAGAGCGATACGTTGTTCTCACTCCACTCGCCGATTGCTCCCGGTTCGCGGCGAAATAAACCGCTGCCGCTGCAGGGGGCATCTGCAACGATCACGTCGAAATAATCTTCCAGTTTTGAAAAATCCTTGGGATCATTGTTCGTCACCATCACGTTGTCACTTCCCCATTTAATAATATTCTCCTTCAATGTATTTGCTCTCGATCGTATCACCTCGTTACTTACCAGCAGGCTTTCACTGGATATTAAAGATTGAATATGGGTTGATTTTCCGCCTGGTGCAGCGCTAAGATCCAGCACTTTCAACGGAGCGGAAAGATCCACGGTCTGCCTGAGCGCTTCCTCCAGGAACATGCTGCTAGCCTCCTGAACATAATAGCAACCCGCATGAAAAAGCGGATCGAAAGTAAACGAGGGACGTCGCTCGAGATAATAACCATAGACCGACCATCGTACGGGCTCATCCCAAATCCCCCCTTTGGGGGGTGGGGGGGCTTCAGATAATTTTGAGGGATTAATTCTTATTGAAGTGATCTGTTCTCCAGAAGCATGCACTTTTTCAAATGCTTCCCGGTCGAAACCAGCGATGCTAGTTAATGAATTCATCAAGGAGTCCGGGAGGTTCATCGCTTATTGGTTGTTTTATGGGCTTAAAACTTTGCACAATAGTAACAATAAAAAAAATATGGGAAAGAGGTACAATTGTCCAGAAAAGGAAAGCCCGGACTTTCAACAGGCCGATGCCGAGAGAGCCATAATGTCGCACAATGAGGACACTAAGAATCATAAGCAGTAATGGAAACACCACCATAAACGAAAACAGCGGCCACACGTGCAGGCGAACCCACCATTTATTCCGGATCTTATATCTCAATGCCCAATAAGTAATAATCTCGGCAAGAAGAATAACTAATACGGCCAATTCGACAACTAAAAAGCGCAGTGGCAGCCGGTCTAAACTGAATCCTTCAAGCTTCCTAATATTTCGATAAGTAATATAAAGAAAGACCCACCGCGAGGCAAAGATGATGACCATAACCCAAAATCCCAGGACTGATCTTTTTATTCTGGCCATAGGTCACTATTGATGCTAATAAGCTTTCGGTTCTTTCAGCAAGCTCATCCCGTTTTTTACCTGGTCGGTATATGATTGCAGGGCATTAGCGACGATATCGATACTTTCCTGTGCTTCTGCCCAGTTCCTCTGTTCGATTGCTTCTCTTATTCCGGGCAGGGTTTTTACTCCATAACCAGTATAATAACCGGGAGCATAGATCTCATGTTTATACCAGGGCCGCCGCGGCAAACCATTTACATAGACCAGGCTTCGTTCGGCCATGTACAGGATATTGTTCAGCTCCTTCTGTTTTGCAGCAGATAGCTGTGATGCCTTGCTATACAATTTCTGAAAGGCTTCTGCACTGTCTTTGAGCCGGGTCAAAGCATTTTCCAGGTTGCTGAAATTTAAGAATGGTACCGTCTCTTTGACAGCGGGAGATTTATACTGCTTCTTTGGATCGCGTGCAAGATCATATAGTTTCTCTTTGATGATCTTGTTCTCTGTTTCCGTTTCCGTTCTTGTATTTTCCAGTAAGGTTTTTACTTCTGTCGCGTAATCGTTTACGGTTTTATAAAATGTGTTGAAGTCAAAGGGTAGTAAATCGGCATTAGCCATCCTCAGGGTGATGCGTCCTGCCGTTTTTGATAATGCAATACCATACTGGAAACCGGGATCCTTGAATCTTGTGAACAGGTCATATGAATCATAGATAGAATGATATTCTCCTCCTTGGTTCTCCCCGCCAAACCCGAGATTGATAGAGGCGATACCCAGGTGCTGCAGGAAGGGTGAATAATCAGAGCCTGCGCC
>DASSFT010000647.1:0-11441 GCA_035694045.1 Chitinophagaceae bacterium | reverse complement strand
CCCGATCTCGCTGGCTTTTGTGAGAGAATTGCTATTACTTAAGCCGAACAGCACGAGATTGTCATCAAAATCTTTTACAGCTTTCGCAATCGTTGAGGCAAGAAGTGGGTCCCTTGCTGACATATTATATAATGCGCCGTGCGGCTTTACATGATTCAGTTTTACCGGGAACCCATCAGCTACCTCTTTTATGATGATCAGTTGCTGCGTAATTAGATCGTAAATTTCACTGGGTGCCAAATTCATTTCGCTTCTGCCGAAGTTTTCCTTATCCAAAAAAGAAACATGCGCACCAATCGCCACATTACAATCCACCGCCAGGCCGATCGTTTGCCAGATAGTTTTTTCATCCCCGGCATGGTAACCACAGGCAATGTTGGCGGAAGAAATAAAGGGCATGATGTATTCATCATTTCCGATACCTTCTCCCATATCGCAATTGAGATCTACAGACTCATGTTGCCCGGGTCCTGTTGAAATTTCGGAGCGCTTAGCCATCGAGCAATTGTTCCAGTTTAAATTTACTGGCATTTTGCAGCTGCAATAAATGCTGTTGCTGTTTTATATATAATTCTTCGGCTGTAGACTGGTCGGTAAAACGGAAACAAAACTGGTCTCCCGGCTTCATCTGCGCCAGCCTTGAATGATGAACCGATATGACATGAGCTAACCGTGGATAACCGCCCGTGGTCTGGTGATCCGCCATTAAAACGATCAGCTGGCCATCCGGTAACAATTGCACAGTCCCGAAACTCACGGCAGAAGAAATCATTTCTTCTTTGGTCGTGGTACAAAATGGCTCCCCTCTCAGGTGATAACCCATGCGGTCTGAATGATTTGTAATGACAAACGATTCCTCGAAGAATTTTTGCCTTGACGAATCACTCAACCAGTTCCATTCATGACCCGGGAGGGCCCATATCTCTTCCAGGTGATTATTCGCCCAGTCATTGTCCGCTTTCCACGGCAATACTTCAAATTCTTTTTTTTCTAGTAAAGAGCAGAGATCCGCCGCTTTGCGAAATGCGATCTCATCGTCTTTTTGCAAAACCCTTCCTTTATGGCCACCCGCCTCAGCTTTCAGATGTGTGCTGGCACTATTGAGCCAGGGTTCTGTACCCAGTCCTCCATGTACAGCCAGGTAAGCCCTTGAACCGTTGACGACTTTATGAAACTGCAGGATACTGTACTTACTTACCAGCACTGGGCGCATACTGGGGATGCATTCCCCGTTTATCGTAGCTGAAAAATCGGCACCTGTGATTGCAATTAATGAAGGTTGCTCGAAGAAAAAAGCGGAGGCCGGGAAATGCAACTCAACAACGGCTTCGGTAGTTTCATTGCCCACAAGGATATTGGCAATCTGGGCAGATAGTTTGTCCATCGCTCCTCCTGGATTGATACCCATATGTTGCCACCCATACCGGCCCAGGTCCTGGATGGTGTCCATAACGCCGGCTTTAATAATTCTCAAATTCATTTTTGGTGATTGAAGTGAACCGGACCGTGTCTCCGGCCATCAATAGAGCGGGTTGTTCTTTTTGCGCCTCAAATAGTTTCAGTGGTGTTCGCCCAATGATCTGCCATCCTCCCGGCGATGCCATCGGGTAAATTCCGGTTTGGCGTCCCGCAATGCCTACGCTCCCTGCGGCAACCGGTTGCGGTTGAGATTTGCGGGGGACCACAATCCTTTCATCCACCTCACCGAGATAGCAAAACCCGGGAAGGAAGCCGAGCATATAAACGCGGTACAATCCTGAACTATGTATCGCAATCACTTCATCGACAGCAATATTTTTTTGCCTGGCCAGCGCTTCGATATCCGGGGCAAATTCGAGTTCGTAACAAACCGGGATCGTAATAAGCCTGGTCTCTCCATTATTTGCTAAAGATGACTGCTCCAGTTTTTCCTGCAGTTGCACCCTCATCCAGTCGTACACCGTCGTGCCTGCAGGAATGGACTTCCTCAATTGAAACAGGTCGTAATAAATGGTGAGTGAGCTGTAGGCGGGCACCGCTTCGGTCATTCCTGTCACTGGATATTGCTGCAATTGCCGGAACAGGTCAAGTACCTGTTGATTTATAGATTCATCAATAACATTTCCAAAATCAATGGTCAGGGCTGAATCGCTGATGGGAAAAATTCTATGTTTTGGTGATCCCGGCATTGGTTGTGCCTGTAACTTAAAACAATTATGCGGAATTTTGCGGATTAGAAATTCACGGCCTTTTTGCCCGGATTCACGGAAAAAACGAAGTTATCCGTGTATTCGTGGCGATATTTCAATTTCGTAGCGTCCTTTTTGATTTCACGCGACGGCGCGACGACGCAACGCGGACGGCTTGCTTGCCGGTCTCCGGCGGCCAAAGCCTATGGCGACGGCACGCAGGCAGGCCTTATTATGAAGACACACGTTGCGCCTTTGTCCGCCATATGGCGGCATGGCGAGAGATTTATGGGGTTGGGGCGGAATGTTTAACTTTACAATGATGCCCGGATTTAACCGCAGCGATAGTATAAATCTTTTATCCAAACTTACCTTCCGTCGTGCCTGGAATGGCATTAGGGTACTGGGCAGTTATTACATCAGCAAATGGACAAAGAAACACGTCCATTGGGGCTATCCCGTATCTATTTCATTCGAGCCCACAACCTCCTGCAATCTTCGTTGCCCGGAATGCCCGAGTGGATTGAGGGCTTTTACACGACCGACCGGGATGCTGCAGAAAGGATTCTTTACCGAAACAATCGACCAGCTTCATAAAGACCTGCTCTACCTGGTATTTTATTTTCAGGGCGAGCCCTATCTGAATCCCGATTTCCTGGACATGGTAAAGTATGCATCGCGAAAGAAAATTTATACAGCCACATCCACCAATGCACACTATCTGTCTGATAACAATGCAAAGCGGACCATTGAAAGCGGCCTGGATCGTTTGATCATATCTATTGACGGAACCACGCAAGACGTTTACCAGCAATACCGCGTTGGCGGAAAGCTGGACAAAGTGCTCGAAGGCACCCGCAACATTGTGAAATGGAAGAAGGAACTGAAAAGTAAAACACCATTTGTCGTATTCCAGTTTCTCGTTGTAAGACCTAACGAGCACCAGATCGAAGACGTAAAGAAACTGGCTAAAGAAATAGGAGTGGACGATGTGTGGTTCAAGACAGCCCAGATCTACGACTATGAGAACGACCCGAACCATTTAATTCCCACCATTGACAAATACAGCCGGTACCGGAAGACCGGCAATGGCCATGAGTTCAAAGGAAAATTAGCCAATCACTGCTGGAGGCTCTGGCATGATCCCGTTATCACCTGGGATGGTTTGGTCGCACCCTGTTGTTTTGACAAGGATGCACAACACCGCCTCGGAAACCTGAAAGAAAAAACCTTTAAGGAGATTTGGAACGATGGAGAGTATAAACAGTTCCGCAAAAAGATCCTGGATGGCCGGAAAAACATTGACATCTGTTCCAATTGCAGCGAAGGGACCAAAGTTTGGGAGAATTCCTAGTTTTTTCTATCGGGTGAGACAATAAATAATTTACCAGCTGCCAGCAAACGAACGGACAGTAAACAGCGATTGAGCATTAAACCAATTTTTTTATGCTTATCCCGTCTTCGGTGGCCTCAAGGCTTCAATACCAACACAAATCACTTCTCGACCTCGTGGATGGTTTGTCTGATGAGCAGATCAGGATGCAGGTGGATACCGGCAAGTGGTCCATTTTTGAAAACATCGTTCACCTACAGACCTACCAGCACAGTTTTGTTAACCGGGTTCGTCGCATGCTCGATGAACAGAATCCGTCTTTTGAGCGATATACCGCCGAAGCTGATCCTTTATTCCACGACAATTGTGGTAAATCAACCCGGGAAATCATGCAGGATTTGTTGACAACACGAAAGGAAATGGCCGCGGGAATACTTTCTTTCAACGAAAACGACCTGAAAAAAACCGGTGAGCACCCTGTTTATGGAAAAATGGACCTGGTATACTGGATGAATTTTTTCCTGCTTCACGAGGCGCATCACCTGTTTACCATATTTAAAATGGCGGCCAAGCTTAAGTCTCTCCCCACCAAAACGGCGGGGCAACGACGCAACGAAGCAGATTGAAGGGAATGCATTTCCGCCGAATGAGATGAAATATGCGGACTTTCTGGGCCATACGGCTTCCAACTGGTAATCTCGTGATAAGCACCACAACCAATCGAGTCGGTAGCAACGTCGCGCCGCTGCGTCGTTGCGAGAAACATTTCCTACTTCCTGATCATCTCCTTATAAATGGTCGTATAAAACGAGATAAACCCCTCAAAGAAGTTTTTGATCGATTCCGTCAGCAATTTCATGAAAAAAGAGTTTTAGATATTCGCCCAAGGTGAGACAACAAAGTTGCTGTTTTCAGAAGATACGACAATACCACAAAGAGGGATTTTTTATGCGTATTGCTGCATGGAGTTTGCAATAAATTTATCGCGACTTTTTTTGCCACGGAATTTGCAGTTGCTGACAAGCTAATCGTTGCGTCGTCGCGTCGTTGCGAGAAATAAAATGTTGCGACGGAGATACAGGATCAACTAACCATTTCGTCTGGCAGTTAGTTAATTTTAAAACCATTCAGGCTGAATACCGTTTAATCAAGGTTAAAAAATGCAGGTCGCAGCACCGCATTCGTACGAAAGGTTATATTTTTATCGTTAATTTCCGTGATCATGGGGATAGACCAGGACATACACCAGGCTAAATTTCGGAATGAGTATCAAAAAGCCGCCATTAACCTGATTTATACTTACGGCTGGCTGAGCGAAAAGACAAAGGAACTGTTTGCGGCGGAAGATATTACCCCTCAGCAGTTCAATATACTGCGGATTTTAAGAGGGAGTCATCCTCAACCGCTTTCTACCCTGCAGATCCGGGAAAGAATGCTGGACAAGATGAGCGACACAAGCCGTATTGTGGACCGCCTGATCGGCAAAGGGCTTGTTAAAAAAGGACTTTGCAAAAAAGACAGGAGACTGGTAGATATCACGATTAGCGATAAAGGACGGAAATTGCTGGAAAAATTCGATAACCGCCAGGATGAACTGGATGGTATCCTGGGCAACCTTAGTAAAAAGGAAGCCGTCATTTTAAGTGATTTATTGGATAAGATCCGTGACCCGAATGAATAAATAAACCCCTTTTCCACCGATGAAACGAACGAGATTATTTGTCTGTATCTTATTTGCATTCCCTTATTTTCTTGCAGCCCAGCCAAAACCGCCGATGTATGAATTCCGCGGCGTTTGGATAGCCACGGTGGACAATATCGATTGGCCCTCAAAAGGGATGGTGAATGTCGATAGCCAGAAAGCCGAGTTTATCCGGCAACTGGATATGCACCAGCGAAACGGGATGAATGCCGTGATCGTGCAGGTAAGGCCCGCAGCTGATGCATTTTATCCTTCAAAATATGAACCCTGGAGCCAGTGGCTTACCGGTGTGCAGGGTCGGGCACCCTCACCATTTTATGATCCCCTCCAGTTTATGATCGACGAGGCGCATAAGAGAGGTATGGAGTTTCATGCCTGGTGCAATCCTTATCGCGCCAATTTCAATATCTCCAGCTCTTCGATCGCCCCGGATCATGTCACCCGGAAACATCCTGAGTGGTTTCTTACCTATGGGGAAGCCAAATATTTTGATCCGGCCAATAAGCAGGCACGCGAGTTTGTGGTAGATGTTATCAGCGATATTGTGCGACGCTATGACGTAGACGCCATTCATATGGACGACTATTTTTATCCCTATCGCATTCCCGGCAAAGAATTCCCTGATGAAGCCTCGTATAAGCGCTCCGGCAGCAACCTTTCCAAGCCCGACTGGCGCAGGAGCAATGTTGATACGATCATCCGTATGATCAGTACCGCCATTAAAAATATAAAGCCTTATTGCAAATTCGGTATATCGCCTTTCAGTGTCTGGCGAAATAAAAATGTAGATCGCGACGGCAGCGATACACAATCCGGTGTAAGCAACTATGATGACCTGTATGCGAATATCCTGCTGTGGCTCCAGAAAGGCTGGATAGATTATGTGGCACCCCAGCTCTACCTTGAAATCGGGCATGATAGGATTGCTTATGAAAAGATCCTGGAATGGTGGAGCAGGCACAGCTATGGCCGGCACATTTATATAGGTCACGGAATTTACCGGGTCAATGAAAGAAACAAGGCCTGGAAAAACGCGAATGAATTACCTAACCAGATAAAACTCTTACGCAGCTATCCCAATGTGCAGGGCAGTATTTATTTCAGCAGCACCACTTTCAATAGCAATCCCAATGGCTGGAACGATTCCCTGCAGAATAATTATTACAGGACACCCGCTGTTATTCCTCCGATGGAATGGCTACCTGAAAAAGAAAAACAATAGTCTCACGCCACGACGCAACGGCGCAACGAAGGCTGCACTCATTCTTCGGATCTCCATATTCGTCATTTGGTGGCACAATCCGGAAAGCTATCCAGATTCAACCTAGTTTGTCGTAACGTGGCGTCGCCGCGCCGTTGCGTGAAATAAAACCTACGGCAGTGATCTAAATGAATTCGGCTTTTGTTCGAGGTAATCAACATAGCCCAATGAGCCAAGCCTGAACCGAACTGGAATGGAAATGGCTTTTTCCAGTTGAATTTCCTGCCTGCAAAAAAAACTGAGATGACCGGAATAAAACGATCCCGGTAGTACATACAGCGAGCGGGTTAGTGCGGGTTTATACTGATTTTTCTCAAAATTTACCGCAACATTTTTTTGCAAATCTTTAAACCCTAAGTTGTACACAACTCCTGGTGTTGCGAAGGGGTGATTTATTGCCGGATAATTGATTTTCTGGGGTTTTGATTGTGAAAAAATTTCCCCATTAAAAAATAATATCAACACAACAACAAATAGTATGGGTCGTTCCGGCATGCGTATTACTTTTGTTTTGTAGATTTACGGCTCGATTTTTGATGATTGGCCGGATTTTTGAAAAATTATCCAGCCTCAAAGCACCATTTCAAAATTAACTATGGCCCTTAGCCAAACATTACAGCAGAAGTTACTACAAAAATTGTCACCGCAGCAAATTCAGCTGATGAAATTGCTACAGGTGCCAACAGCCAATCTTGAAGAGCGTATAAAAGAAGAGCTGGAAGAAAATCCCGCCCTTGAGCTGGACGAAGAAAAGCACGAGGATTCAGCCGATGACTTGAAAGATGAATTTAGCGAGAACGGTGAGACCGAGTACGACGACAAAGACGGCAGCCAGGATGACTACGATGATGTGGATGTGAGTGAATACGTGAGGGACGGGGACGATGATGTTGCGGATTACAAGCTGAGAGATGACAATTATCCCGAAGAGGATGATAAAAAGCAGCTCCCTTTTAAAACGGAAACCAGTTTTTATCAAACCATGCTCGACCAGTTGGGCATGCTAAAGCTGGATGAGAGAGAGAATAAAATAGCCGAGCAGATTGTGGGAAGCATTGATGAGGACGGCTATCTCCGCAGGGAAACAGCGGCGATCGTAGACGATCTTGCTTTTCGCCAGAATATTATAGCTACTGAAGACCAGGTCGAGGCGATCATTCACCGGATCCAGCAATTTGATCCTCCCGGCGTGGCAGCAAGGGACCTGCAGGAATGTTTGTTATTGCAATTGCAACGGCAAAAGAATGAGGGCAGAGATGTAGATACTGCTATTCTTGCTTTAAAGAAGTACTTCGACGAGTTTACCAAAAAGCATTACGAAAAGATCCAGCGCGGGCTGGGGATAGATGAAGATCAGCTGAAACAGGTGATGCAGCAGATCATCCGGCTGAATCCAAAACCCGGGGGTACTGTCGGTGGAATGAATAAGGCCGAAAGTTATGTGGTGCCTGATTTTTTCATTTTTAATAATGCGGGGAAACTGGAGCTCACGCTCAACTCACGCAATGCGCCCGAACTTCGTATCAGCGAAGGCTACCGCGACATGATGAAGGAATACGACCGCGGCGCAAAAAAAGACAAACGACAGAAAGAAGCCGTTCTTTTTATCAAACAGAAAATAGATGCCGCAAAATGGTTCATTGATGCCATCAAGCAGCGGCAGCATACGTTGCTGAGCACGATGACCTCGATCATGAATCACCAGCATGAATTTTTCATCACGGGTGATGAGACGACACTTCGGCCGATGATCCTGAAAGATATTGCTGAAAAAACGGGGCTGGATATTTCGACCGTAAGCAGGGTTGCCAACAGCAAATTTGTACAAACAGAATTCGGGACCTACCGTTTAAAATTCTTTTTCAGCGAATCATTGAGCACCGACAGTGGTGAAGAGGTTTCCACGCGGGAAGTAAAAAAGATACTGAGCGACCTGATAGAGGCCGAAAGCAAGAAACGTCCATTGAGTGATGAACGCCTGACGGAGTTGTTGCAGGAAAAGGGTTATAATATTGCCCGTCGTACAGTAGCTAAATACAGGGAGCAGCTCAATATACCCGTGGCCCGTTTGAGGAAAGAGCTTTAGCATCTATTTTACGGGAGGGTGCCAGTTTATTCTTGCGGATTGTTTCCAGTACTTTTTCCCTCCAGTAGTCCGGTATTTCCGAATAACCGGAAGCACTAATAGCTTCTACCCATAAGGTATAGTCTTTGTTATCCTTAAGTTTCTTATAGAATTTCTTTTTTGTCATCAGTCGGCAAAAATCAACGTAGGAAGCCAGAGAATCGGAATATTGTTTATAACGGGTCTTAATGCGTTTGGTCTTCAACAGGTCGTTTTTCCCTACTATTCCAAAATGATTATGCAGGAGTTTACAATTGCGGCTTGTACCGGAACCTGACTCCAGTATGGCAACGCCTAATATGATTGAAGTGGGAACTCCGTACACCAGTGAAAGTGAATCGGCGAGCGGGCGATATTTTTTGACGTACCTGGATTGGGCAAATAGAGCCTGGCAGCCTACAGACAGCAAAACGAGCAGCAACAGTTCAGGCATTCGGGGAAACCGAAAGGCCCTGGTGAATTTCTTCATAGTATCGGAATATTGGGGTTCTTATACGGGTTAAATATACAAAATCAGTTCTCTTTTTTATAATCCTTTACTTTGCAAAAAGCTAAAAGATGTCCACGAGGCTTATTGTTGATAATACCAGCCAGTTACATGAACTGGAAGACCGTTCCCAACCCTTGCAAACAATTGCGAAAATTATTTCATACCTGTTCCATCCGGTCTGTGTACCTGTCTATATTATATTATTCCTGCTTTACATCCATCCGACCATTTTTAACGGATTTTCTTCCTGGGAAAAGACGGTGGTGCTTTTACAAGCGATCGTACCATATGCATTATTTCCAATTGTCACGGTTCTTTTATTGAAAGGCCTGAATTTTATCAGCTCCTTTTACCTGGTGACCAGGAGAGATCGCATCATTCCTTATGTAGCCTGCCAGATCTGGTATTTCTGGATCTGGAATGTCTGGCGAAATATCTCGGGTTATCCGAGAGCAGTCCCTAAAGAACTTATTGTGCTGGCCCTGGCAGTTTTCCTGGCTTCTGTCATCGGGTTTCTCGCTAACATTTATTTCAAAATCAGCATGCACGCCATTGCTATGGGACTGATGCTAAGCTTTCTCATTATGCTGGGTCTTCGCGAATCGACAAATTTTGGAATATACCTCTCTGTTGCTTTCCTAATCGCGGGTTTAGTCTGTACAGCCCGTTTTATCAGCTCCGATCACAGTAAAAAAGAAGTTTATGGTGGGTTATTCGCCGGCGTTATGGCGTTAGTTATCGCCACCGCATTTGTGTAAAAACCTAAAAAGATTGTGTAAAATACTTGAAAAATGTTAGCATTGAATTACTAAATAGTTTAGTTTTGAATTGTTGGGAAAATATCTCACGCAACGCCGCGACGACGCAACGAGTCGATTTTGACTGGGCATACGTGGCGCCGTGGCGTGAAACTAAGACCCTACTGAATCGTTAATAAGTTTGTATAACTGGCAGTACGTAAATCCTAATTTTGAAATATGGCAAAAACAGAAAAAACCACCGACATGTCAAACAATAATGAAAAATTGAAAGCGCTAAAGCTTACAATGGACAAGATCGAAAAAGATTTCGGGAAAGGAAGCGTGATGATGATGAATGAAAAAGCAGAGACCCTGCAGGACGTTGTATCCACCGGTTCCATCGGGCTGGATGTGGCTCTGGGTATCGGGGGACTGCCGCGAGGAAGAGTAGTTGAGATTTACGGACCGGAATCATCCGGTAAAACCACACTGGCCACGCATGTAATTGCCGAGGCCCAGAAAAAAGGTGGTATGTGCGCCATTATAGATGCCGAGCATGCTTTTGACAGCTCATATGCCCAGAAATTAGGAGTAGACGTGGACAATCTCCTGATATCCCAACCGGATTATGGTGAGCAGGCCCTGGAAATCGCCGATCGCCTGATCCTTTCCGGCGCTTTGGATGTAGTAGTCATCGACTCAGTAGCTGCGCTGGTTCCCAAGAGTGAGTTAGAAGGAGAAATGGGCGACAGCAAAATGGGTCTTCATGCAAGGCTCATGAGCCAGGCATTGCGCAAGCTCACCGCCACTATTTCAAAGACAAACACGATCTGTATATTCATCAACCAGCTCAGGGAGAAGATCGGGGTGATGTTTGGCAATCCCGAAACCACCACCGGCGGTAATGCCCTGAAATTCTATGCTTCTGTGCGGCTCGATATCCGCCGCAGCTCACAAATAAAGGACGGCGATGAAGCCATAGGCAACCGTGTCAAGGTGAAAGTCGTCAAAAACAAGGTCGCCCCACCCTTCCGTGCAGCCGAGTTTGATGTTATTTTTGGTGAGGGGATTTCGAAGACCGGCGAGATCATTGACATGGGAGTAGAGTTGGGAATTGTCCAGAAAAGCGGTAGCTGGTTCAGCTACAATGCCGACAAGCTGGGACAGGGTCGCGATGCAGTTAAACAACTGTTGACCGATAATCCCGAACTGGCCAAAGAGATCGAGCTGAAGATCAGGGAGAAAATAAAGGAAATGCAGACTGCTTAATACAGTCTTACCGATATAAAACAATGGTTAGTAAGTTTTAACCGTTCCACTAAACCGGAACGGTTTTTTATTCGTTATCCTTAATTTAACACCCAAACATGTAGATCAATGTTTGAACATTGTATATTTGTTTTTGTTGTACCAACCACAACCCAACTACGATGCCTCTAAAAAAAAGAAGACCCTGGCTAAAAAGGATACTGATAGGTCTATTGGTTATTGTAGTTATCCTGGCGGGAGTTTATTGGTACTATGCAACGGAAAAATTTTCAGATACCAAAACGACAAAGGCCGATTATACTGTGAGTGCGCGTGATTTCATTGCCGAGTTTGCCAGGGATCTGAAAGCGGCC
>DASSFT010000646.1:0-9342 GCA_035694045.1 Chitinophagaceae bacterium | reverse complement strand
TTTGAAAAAGCGGTAAGGGTAATTGCTGACTGTAAAGGCAGGATAGTCATTAGCGGCATGGGAAAAAGTTCCGTGATCGCTCAAAAAATTGTGGCTACCCTGAACTCTACCGGCACTCCTTCTATTTTTATGCATGCCGGTGATGCTATCCATGGTGACCTGGGCATGGTGCTGCAGGAAGATGTTGTGATCATCTTGAGCAAGAGCGGGGAGAGCCAGGAAATTAAAGTACTCATTCCCCTGATAAAGAATTTTGGAAATACGCTGATCGCAATTGTCGGCAATATTGAATCTTTCCTCGCCAAACAGTCCGATATCGTTCTCAATACGACGGTGACACAGGAAGCCTGTCCCAACAACCTGGCGCCGACCTCCAGCACCACGGCTCAACTGGTGATGGGAGATGCGTTGGCCATCTGTTTAATGGAGCTAAAAGGTTTTCAATCGGACGATTTCGCGAAATTCCATCCCGGTGGAACTCTTGGAAAAAAACTGTACCTCCGTGTTTCCGATCTTTATGTACATAATGAAAAACCGGCCGTCTTTGCATCACAGTCATTAAAGGAAGCGATCGTGGAAATGACAAGAAAAAGACTGGGTGTGACAGCCGTGATTGACAAGGATAATAATTTACTCGGAATAATTACGGATGGCGACCTCCGGCGGATGCTGGAGAAAAGCGTGGCAATTGATTCCATAAAAGTAATGGATATCATGACCAGCGACCCGCAAACCATCGAACCCGATATGCTGGCGGTAGAGGCGTTAGACATTTTGAGAAAAAAAGAAATATCGCAGCTCGTGGTTGTAGAAAACGCCAAGTATATTGGCATCATACATTTGCATGATTTAGTAAGGGAAGGGCTAATATGATTGGTGAGTGGAGAGCGGTGAGCGGTAAGTGAAACTCTCAAGTATAAAACCACTCATAACTCACCACTGACCACTCACAACTCAACAGACATGAACAAACATCATTTCGTAGCAATAATGGCAGGAGGGATCGGAAGCCGCTTTTGGCCAATGAGCCGCTCCAATATGCCCAAGCAGTTTCTCGATATTTTGCATACAGGCAAGACACTGATCCAGGAAACCTTTGACAGGTATAAGAGATTAGTTCCCGTAGAGAATATTTATATCGTTACCTCGCACGACTATACGGATATAGTAAAAAAACAATTGCCTCAACTGCCTGCAGAAAACGTAGTATCAGAACCTTCTAAAAAAAATACAGCTCCCTGCATCGCCTACATTGCTTTTAAACTGATGCAAAAAGATCCGAAGGCGGTAATGATCGCGGCCCCGGCGGATCATTTGATCCTCGACCCGGAAGGGTTCATAAAAACAACCAAACTGGCGCTGGATTTTGTGGACCACATCAATGCACTGGTGACAATTGGCATCAAACCCGTTTATCCCAATACCGGCTACGGTTATATTCAACATGAAATGGCGGAAGTGGCGCCTTCGATCCATAAAGTAAAAACCTTTACTGAAAAGCCGAATATCGAACTGGCTAAAGCGTTTGTTGCCAGCGGCGATTTCCTCTGGAATGCGGGCATATTTACCTGGAAAGTGAAAAACCTTTTGTCTGCTTTTGAAAAATACCTGCCCGAGATGTATGACGTATTCGCAGCAGAAAAAGAAAAAATGAACACAAAGGAAGAAACTGCCGCAATAGAAGAGATCTACCCGCAATGCACCAGTATCTCTATCGATTTTGGTATCATGGAGAAAGCCGATAATGTTTACGTGATACCCGCATCATTCTCCTGGAGCGACCTTGGGACCTGGAACAGCGCCTGGGAAAATATGGATAAAGATTATTTCGGCAATGCCGTTGCAGGTAACAACGTGATGATCGTAGACGCTAATAACACCGTGGTACATGTGCCTGACAATAAACTGGTGTTATTGCAAGGCCTCGATAATTATATCGTTGTCGACACAAAAGACGTATTGCTTATCTGTAAAAAAGAAAAAGAACAGGAAATAAAAGAATACGTTGCCGAGATAAAACGGAACAAAGGCGATAAATACCTATAGGCCTCGTTGAAAAAAACGTGTATTGCCGTATTTACACAAAACCTGCTGTTGGCCTTTAAAATAATTATCTTTATCGATTAACTTTCATCATGGCCTCGCATTTTCCATTGACGAATATTCTTTTTTTGGATATCGAAACCGTTCCTCAATCCCCGGATTATCATTCGCTGACCGAAGAGTGGAGAGAGTTGTGGGATACCAAATCTGCCTCCTTGTTGAAATACCACGAGGCCGAAACAAAAGAATCGCTCTATCCCCGCGCAGGTATCTATGCGGAGTTTGGTAAGATCATTTGCATAAGCTGCGGTGTGATCCACGGTTCGGGCGATCAAAAGAAAATGATCATAAAATCATTTTGCAGCGATGATGAAAAGATCCTGCTGAAAGAATTCGCCGAGATGCTGAAAAAATGGTCAATGGGTGATCCGAAGTTTTTATGCGCTCACAATGGTAAGGAATTTGACTTCCCCTATTTGTGCCGCCGTTTTATCATTAATGGAATGCCCATTCCCTCAATCCTGAATATTTCCGGCAAAAAACCCTGGGAAGTCAGTCATCTCGACACACTCGAACTGTGGAAGTTTGGCGATTTTAAAAGTTATACCTCATTGAACCTGCTGGCCCGGACACTCGGCATACCTACGCCCAAAGATGATATCGATGGCAGCAAGGTCTGGGAGGTGTACTGGAAAGAAAAAAATACGCAGCGTATTGTTACCTATTGCCAAAAAGACGTGGTAACAGTGGCACAGATCTTTCTTCGGTTGCAGGGAGAGCCGCTGATTAGGGACGATAGTATTGAATACAAGAGCTAGCAGGAGGTTGCTAGATGCTGGTCCCACGTCATCGCGAGCGCAGCGAAGCGACTGGATGCTGGAATCAGCAGCTTCCTATACCACTTTCGGATTTCGGATTTATTTATTCGTGCTTTTTTGGTTCTTGGATTCTTGGTTCTTTAGCTGAGACTCTTTTAGAAACCCCCTTTGCTGCTTTTTCTCTTTCTATCTCTTGATCTAAATTTGCTTTTCATAAATCTCTTAGCATGAAACGTACGAATTACTCCTCCGGCGTAAAATGGGAAGAAATCGTCGGCTATAGCCGCGCAGTAAGAGTAGGCAATATCATCGAAGTGACGGGTACAGTTGCAGCAGATGATAACACCGCATTGGTCGGTGGCAACAGCGCTTACGAACAGACGAAATTCGTCATCCAGAAAATTGAAAAAGTATTGAAAAATGCCGGGGCCTCACTTGACGACGTGGTGCGTACAAGAATGTTTGTCACCGATATCTCCCGCTGGGAAGAATATGGCAAAGCACACGGAGAATTTTTTTCCCAAATAAAACCCTGCACTTCGATGATTGAAGTAAAGGGGTTGATCTCACCCGAATACCTGATAGAAATTGAGGCTACTGCTATAATGACCTAGCTTATGAATATTGAATCGCTTCGGGAATATTGTCTGTCAAAGCCCGGCGCCGAAGAAACCCTGCCTTTCGGTCCGGATACTCTTGTTTTTAAAGTAAATGGAAAAATATTTCTGCTCGCGGGAATGGACGATGAACCGTTAAGTTTTAACGTCAAATGCGATCCCGATAAAGCTATCGAGCTGAGAGAACGATTTGCCTGTGTATTACCCGGCTATCACATGAATAAAAAACACTGGAATACCATCATTGTAGACGGTTCTGTTTCACCCAAACAAATAAAGGAATGGATTGACGATTCATATCACCTTGTGAAAGGAAAGAAATAGCCTTGCATTTATTTATCCTTCCGTAAGAAAATCTGCAGCAACGGTGATGGTGTCGCTTTAAGTCCGTCGCTTCATAGGTGAGCAATTAATAAATTATGAACTCAACGGACAGCTGTCAACATCTTCCATCCCGGCAATGTCATTAAACTGATCGTCTTCGACGTTTTAAGCCCCGCTTCAGTTTGCCATGATCTCATTTCGTTTTCTGACCATGTTCCCGAGGAACTCATCAATGAAAAATAGAGCCCGGCAGTAGATCCTACAATTCCGCCCTCTCCGGGTGTTTCAAAACGGATAAATTCCCCAATAGCATAGATGCCCCCGGGTTTTAATGCCTTTGCTACTTTTTTTGCCAGCGCGAAATTTTCTGCCGGAGTAAAATGATGCACGACATTGTTGATCATTATAAGATCATACTGCTGGTCACCGAGATCATCGGTCAGCGCATTGCCTACCTTGTATTTTACCCTTTCCGTCAGGTTTTCTTTGGCTGCAATTGCGCTGGCTCGGTCGATAGCTCCTGGTAATTCCAGTATCGTGCTGGACAATGATGGATTTTTTTTGCAGAGCTCAATAGAAAATAGACCGTGCGAACCACCAATATCGAGCATGCGGCTCGCTCCCTCCGGCAATTTTAATTTCCCTGCCAGTTCTTTGGCTGTATTTACCGAAAGATCCCGCATACCTTCCTGGTAGTGCGCCCACTCTTCAGGTTTCATGGAATAATGAAAGTTAAGCGGTTTGCCCGTCCTTACATACTCCTCCAGCTTTGCCATCCAGTCCCACTCGATTATCTGAAACCGCAACTTGCCGATAAGGTTCGAAGGATATTCTTTTAATAACCACTTATAGTACCTGGGTTTGATGGAATAGCTTCCATTCTTCCAGCGCAAATAGCCGACACCAACAAGGCAATCCAGCAGATTTTTTGTAGCCGTTGCGTCTGTATGAGTAGACGCGACCACCTGCTCTACCGTTTTTGAATTTTTTCCCAATGCCTCGTAGATACCCAATTCAGCAGCTGCCATGATCGCTCTTGCGGCATTAAAAGCAACCTGTGTATCTACCAGTGGCAGCGGTGCCAGATTGAACCATAGTGCCATGCGTTCAAGCAATCCTTCCGGTTGAATTTTAAACTTCATCTTCTTTAATTAATGATACGAATAATTTACTTCTATTCATCTTTTCGCGAACTAGCATCACGGTAGCCACAGAGTACCGCAGAGAAGACGCAGAGGGCCGCAGAGAAAGATAACTCCGTGGCTCTCCATTTTTCCTCCGCGGTCCTCTGTGGCCAATCAAAGCTCCTATGTGTATGCAGGTCTTTTATAATGAGTATTTTTGGGAATCTGGTAACCAAATTTAAAGTTTTGCATATTCAATCCAAGCTCCCCGATGTAGGCACAACCATTTTTACGGTCATGAGCCGGCTGGCTACGGAGCATAATGCCATCAATCTCGGCCAGGGTTTTCCCGATTATCCCATGAGTGCTGAACTCGTTGCACTGGTAAACGAAGCAATGAAAAATAATTTTAACCAGTATCCGCCAATGCCCGGCTGGATGCCATTACGGGAAGCTATTGCCGAAAAAATCGAATTCCTGTACAAGACAAAACTAAACCCGGATACCGAGATAACGATTACGCCGGGCGGCACCTATGCTATTTATTCTTCGCTGACTTCTATTCTTCAGCCCGGGGATGAAGTGATCGTTTTCGAACCGGCCTATGACAGCTATATTCCCAATGTTGAGATCAATGGAGCCAAAGCGGTTACAATCAATCTTATTTACCCGGGTTATAAAATTGACTGGGCGGCTGTAAGATCGGCAATTAATCCAAAGACAAAAGCTATTCTAATTAATTCTCCTCACAACCCAACCGGCTCGGTGATCAGCGCGGAGGACATCGAACAACTTCGCTCCATCGTCAATGAGTCGAATATTTTTATAGTCAGTGATGAAGTGTATGAACACCTCATCTTTGATGAAATTCCTCACCAGTCGATCCTTCGTTATCCCGATCTTTTACAACGAAGCTTTGTTTGCTTTTCGTTTGGCAAAACCTATAACTGTACCGGTTGGAAGCTGGGCTATTGTGTGGCCCCGGCGGAATTGACAAAGGAATTCAGAAAGGTTCACCAGTTCAATGCCTTTTCCTGTTTCACACCCACACAGGTGGCGTTGACCGCTTTCCTGAAAAACAAGGAGGAGTATATTGGCCTCGCGTCAATCATGCAGGAGAAAAAGGATTATTTTAAAAAGCTAATGCAACAGACAAAATTCACTATGCATGAATCGTATGGAAGTTATTTTATTTGTGGTTCCTATGAACGAATCAGCGATGAACCTGACAGGGATCTCGCGACCCGCCTGACGAAGGAAGCGGGTGTTGCCACGATACCTGTTTCCGTTTTCTATCACAACGGTAAAGACGACAAAGTGCTCCGTTTCTGTTTTTCCAAGAAAAAAGAAACACTGGATGCTGCGGTCGAACGGCTGATGAAAATATAATTTTGCGTGCAACCGGACTTTCTTCATGATAATAGATAAAAAGTATAGAGGAATTTTTTTTATGTTACTGGCCGCTCTTGGCTTTTCGATCATGGGTGGCGCAGCTAAATCATTAAAAGGAAGTTTCACGGCTGGCCAACTGGTCTTTTACAGGAATTTGGTGGGACTCATTGTACTGGTGCCGGGTCTTTTTATCAAAAAGCCGGTACAACCTGGCGGAAAATTTCTCCGGCTGGCTTTTCGCGGCATCATGGGAAGCATTGCCCTATATACGCTGCTGTATTGCATTCTGCATATTCCATTGGGCACGGCTATGAGTTACAATCTTACTTCGGCCATCTTTATCGCTATATTTTCATTTTTTCTTTTCGGGGAGTACCATGGCCTGATAGTCTTGTTTGCGGTGCTGCTTGGTTTTACGGGAATGCTGCTTATTTATCAACCCAACATGCATTTACCCTGGTATTATCATCTCACCGGTCTTATCTCGGGGATCGTTTCGGCGATCGCTTACCTGACATTGGGGCGGCTAGCGGCGTATTATGACCCGCGTGTTATCGTACTTTCATTTTTGCTCAGTGGCTTTCTTCTCCCGCTAATATCTATGTCCATACATTATTCAACCGGCATAGCTGCAGATGGGCTGTTTATCATCGACTGGCGATGGCCCCAAGGATGGGAATGGCTGTCCATGGCGATCCTTGGCCTGGCTGCTTTGTTTGGGCAGTATTTTGTAACAAAAGCCTATGGCTCCGACAAGGCCGGTATTGTTTCTTCTATCGGTTATGCCAACATTGTCTTTTCTGTTTTCATTGGCATGGCCCTGGGCGATGCATTCCCCGACTGGATGTCGCTGGCCGGCATTCTTTGCATCATTTCAAGCGGTATCATTATTTCTATGGTGAAAAGAAAGGCTGTGGCCTCGTGAAAAGTGTCCCATTTTGATTTCTTCCCTCCATTAGCGGGAGGGCAACGACCTTATTATGAAGACACACGTAGCGTCGTAGCGCCGTTGCGTGAGGATGCATGAAGTTTTCACAGCAACCGTTATCTTTAGTTATTATTATTCTTTAATGAGTACATCCCGCCAGCTGCTTGCTATTCTTTTTGCCGACATACAAGGCTACACGGCTCTTATGCAGCGGGATGAAGCAAAGGCGATCCAGCTCAAGGATAAATTTCAAAGAGATCTCGAAAGCGAGATCAGGTGGCGGGGTGGCCGCGTAGCCGTATTCAGCGGCGATGGTGCACTCTGTGTTTTCAAAAGCGCTATTGAGGCTGTGCGGGCCGCAATTGCAGTGCAGGGTAAAATGCTGGAAGAGCCGGTAGTGCCACTGCGCATCGGTATTCATACGGGTGATGTGGTTACCGAAGGCAAAAATGTTTATGGCGATGGTGTAAATGTCGCTTCACGACTGGAAAGCTTCGCGGTTCCAGGTTCTGTATTTATTTCGGGAAAAGTAGCAGATGAAATAAAAAATCAGCCCGGCATTGAAATTGTCGCACTCGGAAAGTTTGAATTCAAAAATGTACATGGGCCGGTTGAGATATTTGCAGTAAAAAACGATAAGTTAGTAGTTCCCAAAAGAGAAGAACTTACCGGCAAGGGCAGCCGAATCGCAGGTAAGAGATACGCCTCGAAGAGAATCTGGATTGGCTCTGCAGTATTGCTGCTTTTGCTCGCCCTTTCAATTTTTGTATACAAAAAATACAATTCCGCTACTGCTTCCGCAGTTGTTACAGGTCCCCAGGTCAATACCATTGCCGTGCTTCCCTTTGCTAACCTGAGTGGGCAAAAAGATGATGAATATTTTGCGGATGGGATGTGCGACGAGATCCTGACACAGATCTCAAAGATCAGCGCGATAAATGTTTTATCTCGCACTTCCACACTCCAGTTCAGGGATACCAAAAAAACAATGAAGGAGATCGGCGAACAGATCGGGGCCAATGTATTGCTGGAAGGCAGTGTACAGAAAATCAGGGACCAGGTCCGTATCATCGTAAAGCTAATTAATGCCACAAACGACAAACCACTCTGGGCAGAAACCTATGATCGTCAACTGAAGGATGTATTTTTTATCCAGTCTGATATTGCTGAGCAAATCGCCCAGGCGCTCAACGCCACGCTCACAAAAAGAGAAGAGGAGCTTTTTTCCGAAAAACCTACTGAAAATCTGAAGGCTTTTGATCTCTACCTGCGCGGAAATAAATACGCAGAGGATTTCTGGAGTAATTCAAAGATGGAAAAAGTGCCTGATGCGATTAGTATGTTCGAGCAGGCAATTGCACTGGATCCTAAATTCGTGAACGCCTATGATGCCCTTATCTCCCTGTATACTGAAATTGCATGGCGCAAGCCGATCATTAATTATGAAGATTACAGGGTAAAAGCCAAAGAATGGCTCGACAGGATGCTTGCGCTCAAAATAGACAAACCAGTTGTACACGCTACTGTCTACATATATAAGTACGAGGGTGAAAGAGATTACCCCGGTGCGCTTGCGGAACTCGACCAGATAGATAAATACTTTGGTAATGATAAGCAAACAGTGGATTTGCGCGCCTATGTGCTTCGCCGCATGGGAAGAATAGAAGAAGCCTTGAGATTATTCCAGCGACGGGCCCGGGCCTATCCGAAAGAAACATTTATTCATTCGGAAATAGCTTCTACCTATAGTTTACTCCGTAATGCAGACAGTGCCATCTATTCTGTTGACAAAACAATCCAAATGCATCCGGATAAAGCTGATTTCTATGTCGAGAAAGCTGGTTTCTTTACCGATCTGAAAGGAGATATACGCAAGGCAAAACAAGTCTTGAATAGCGGCACTGCATTTATTGATACAACGGAGCTTGCCGATTTTCGAATCTACCTTGATATGCTTGAAGGAAATTATGGCAGTGCCATTTCCCATCTTTCAGACCGTGCCGATAGTATGTGGAGTCTTACTCAATCGTATGCGACAACAAGTGCGCAGATGATTGCCGTTATGCTAAACAACCAGGGAAATAAAGAAGAAGCCA
>DASSFT010000645.1:0-5172 GCA_035694045.1 Chitinophagaceae bacterium | reverse complement strand
CCGGGGTTTTTACGATGCTTTTTATTTCAACCTGTTCCGGAAAAGAGATTCGCCGGCAGCCTGCGGCTATTCTCTTATTTCTCCCTTTTTGTGCAATTCCCCGTTTTCAGATAACTTCGCCACTCGTTTACAGTTCAAGCAATTAACTAATCAATCAATTAAGTAATATGGCATACGATGTAGTTGTGATCGGTAGCGGACCCGGCGGTTATGTGGCAGCCATCCGTGCATCACAGTTAGGATTTAAGACAGCGATCATTGAAAAAGAAAGTCTTGGCGGAATTTGTCTCAACTGGGGTTGTATTCCTACCAAAGCCCTGCTAAAGAGCGCGCAGGTAAATGAATATATCAAACACGCAAAGGATTTTGGTATTGAAGCTAGCGGCAAGCCCGATTTCCCTGCTGTGATAAAAAGGAGCCGCGGCGTGGCCGATAAGATGAGCCGGGGTGTCCAGTTCCTGATGAAGAAAAATAAGATCGATGTTGTAATGGGTTTCGGTAAACTGGCGGGAAAAGGAAAAATAGAGGTGACTGCAGGCGATGGTAAAAAACAAACCGTAGAAGGTAAACATATCATTATAGCCACCGGCGCCCGGAGCCGGGAATTACCGGCTATGAAGATCGATGGGAAAAAGATAATCGGCTATCGCGAGGCAATGAACCTTCCCTCCCAGCCTCAATCCATGATTGTTGTAGGTAGTGGTGCCATCGGGGTTGAGTTTGGATATTTCTACAATAGTATGGGTACTAAAGTCACTATAGTCGAATTTTTGCCGAGAGTTGTGCCTGTAGAGGATGAAGACATTTCAAAAGAACTGGAAAAAAACCTGAAGAAGCAGGGAATTGATATCATGACGAGCAGCGAAGTAACTTCCGTTGACACGTCTGGTAATGGAGTTAAAGCAAAAGTAAAAACAGCCGACGGCGAAAAAACCGTGGAAGCCGATGTCCTTTTAAGTGCTGTCGGTATTGCTGCCAATATTGAAGGGATGGGATTGGAAGAGCTGGGAATTAAAACGGAAAAAGGAAAGATCCTCACCGACAAATTTTATCAGACCAATGTTCCTGGTTTTTATTCAATTGGGGATTGCTCACCTGGCCAGGCATTGGCGCATGTCGCCAGCAAGGAAGGGATCATTTGTGTAGAAGCAATTGCTTACAATGAAAAAAAATACAATCATAAACCCGAACCATTAGATTATAATAATGTACCGGGTTGCACCTATTGTGTTCCTGAAATCGCTTCAGTGGGCTATACGGAAAAACAGGCCAAAGAAGCCGGCTATGAAATCAAGGTTGGCAAATTCCCCCTGAGTGCCAGCGGAAAGGCTTCAGCAGCGGGGCACCTGGAAGGGTTTATTAAAGTGATCTTTGATGCGAAATACGGTGAATGGCTGGGTACGCACATGATTGGATACAACGTAACTGAGATCATCGTTGAAACAGTGGTCGGCAGGAAACTCGAAACTACTTACCACGAAGTGCTCAACAGCATACATCCTCATCCGACGATCAGTGAAAGTGTGAAGGACGCGATAGAAGTTGCGTACGGAGAAGCGATACACTTATAAGATGCTAGATACTGGATGCTAGATGCTAGATGTCATATCCAATAGCATTTTCAGCATCCAGTATCCAACATCTTGCATCCAGCATCATCCCTTCTTCCCCTCCACCATCGGCACAAAAGAAAAATTATCGAAGACTTCTTCTTTTAGTGCGCCGTTCTCCAGTTTGCTTATACGCATCATACGTTGCACACTACCACTGCCTACCGGGATGACCATCATACCTTTTACTTTCAGCTGATGAATTAATTTTTCAGGTATTTCTGGCGCGGCGGCCGTGATCAGTACCTTATCAAAAGGAGCATAAGTAGGCAGTCCTTCATAGCCGTCACCGTAAAAAAATTTGATCGAAGGATATTTTTTCAGGAAAGCGAATGATTTGTTCTGTTCAAATAGTTTTTTTTGCCGCTCGATCGTGTACACCTGCGTACCCATCGCAGCGAGAATGACCGCCTGGTAAGCGCTCCCGGTGCCGATCTCCAGCACTTTTTCAAAGGTTTTTACTTCCAACAACTGGGTCTGGTAAGCTACCGTATAAGGTTGGGAGATGGTCTGCCCCTCACCAATCGGGAAAGCCCGATCCTCGTAGGCCACTTCATCAAAAGCTGAATCGAGAAAAAAATGGCGGGGAATGTTACCGATTGCTTCCAGTACTTTGTCATCCGTAATGCCTTTGCCGCGGATCGTCTCAACTAATTTCTTTCTTAGCCCTTTGTGACGGTAGCTATCTTCTATCGGTCTCATGATGTATGCGAAGTTCGTATAAATAAACCGCTATTTCAATAAGTGCGAAGCCGGTTTAAAAATTTACTAAAAAAAATTATCTTTAACGCACCACCGAAACCTTGTTTATGAGAGAGATCCCGTACAGGCCGATAATATTTATCCTTATTTATTGCCTTCTTCATCCCTTCTCTTCCTTAGCACAAAACGATACTATTCATATTTTCTGGAACAAGGAATTGAAAGAAGCACAACCCGGTAAGGCCGTATACCAGGGTATTTTAATTCGGGACGATGATAACTGGCACTTGACAATTTTTCATCTTACTTCCAGGAAAAAAGTATTATCGGCTTATTATAAAGATTCATTATTGACACAGCACGAAGGGCTCTTTGAAGCATTTTATGACCAGGGCGAGAAAAAAACAAAAGGCTATTACAACGAGGGCATAAAAGCCGGGCTTTGGAAAGGATGGGATGAAAATGGTCACCTGGCCGATTCGAGTTTTTTCGAAAACAATACGACTATATACTCATATAACTGGCAATATTCCGAGGCCCAGGTCTTAAAGCAATACTTGTTCTACAGAAATACCGGCCAAAAGGTTTTTTTGACATACACCGACGAGGGGATTCTCGATTCTGAAAATGAATTCATGGGAAAAGAAGGCCAAAGCAAGCGCTATTATACCAGTGGGAGAATATTCCAGATTGTAAAGTTCAACGACCGGGGTGACCGGGTCTCAGTTAAACGTTTCAAAGAAGACGGATCAGATTTATCGGAGGAAGAATATCAAAATGAGATATACCGTAAGATCAGAATTGTTCGTGGAGACTACCGTATGCCTCCCATGCCACTTCCTCCTCTGCCGACCAGCAACCCTGATTTTCCCGGGGGAAGAGCCCAGTTTGATATGTATATCCGGGATCATTTAACCATGCCCGCTGCATTTGACAGCAACGGTGATTTATCGATCAGGTTCTCCTTTTATCTTGATAGAAAAGGAAAAGCATACAAAGTCAAATTGATTTCTCCGTTTGACAAACTACTCGAAAAGACGATTATTGATCTTTTAAAAACTATGAGTGCCTGGGAAATGAATGGCAACGAGGATTATGGTCCAATGGTCCGTATCATCGATATTAAACGCTAAACATTGGAGATTTTCAGGTGAACAACCTGATGTTAATAGGCGTGCAGCACGCCTCACAATTGAGTTATAGCAGCCAGCTCACAAAAAAATCAGAAACCTATTTATATTTTTCCTACGATTGGAAATCAAAGGTGTCGCCTGGCACTCACCACTCACCATTCACCATTCACCATTCACCTTCACAGCTTCATATCCCCAATGATCGCCTTAATTCTCCCCTCGAGTTCCTTGTTTGCTTTATCAAAATCAGAAGCCTTTTCCAGTTTTGTATTTACGCTGAAATAAAACTTGATCTTGGGTTCTGTTCCCGACGGTCGAGCAGAAATGACACTACCATCAGCCAGGATAAACTGCAATACGTTTGATTTGGGCAATTCGATGGTCCATTCTTCTCCGGTTTTTAAATTCTTGCCTTTCTGCAACTGGTAATCGAGCAACTGAACCACATCTGAGCCATTTATGCCTTTGGGCGGATTCTTGCGATAGCTTTCCATCATTGCTGCTATTTGCTGCTGTCCATCCATTCCTTTCCTGGTTATTGAAATAAGATCTTCTTTATAAAAACCATACTCGACATAGAGATCGATCATCTTTTCGTACAAAGTCCTTCCTTTTTCCTTTTCGTAGGCGGCCATTTCACACAATATGGCTACCGCGCTCACGGCGTCCTTGTCCCTTATCTTGTCACCGATCATCAACCCGAAACTTTCTTCCCCACCTATCACATAATTTTCTTTCCCTTCCTTTAAACGGATCAGTTCGGCTATCCATTTAAAACCCGTCAGAACATCGTAACATTTCACCCCGTTTTTTTCTGCAATACGATTGATCATTCCCGTAGTCACGATCGTTGTCACCACCATATCGTTTGGTTTGGCAACACCCTTGGCCTTTCTCGCTTCTATCATATAGTTGAAAGCCAGCACGGCGGTCTGGTTTCCGTTCATCAGCACCCATTCACCCTTATCATCCTTTACCCCAATGCCCACCCTGTCGGCATCCGGATCGGTACCCAATAAAATACCCGCATCCATTTCTTTCGCTTTCTTTAACCCAATGCTCATTGTTTCGCGTTCCTCCGGGTTGGGATAAACCACGGTGGGAAAATTTCCATCCGGCTTGGCCTGCTCTTCCACGATATTAACATTGGTAAACCCGAAACGCTTTAGCACTTCCGGTACCAGCATTATGCCTGTGCCATGTATGGGCGTATAAACGATCTTAAGATCCTTGTGTTTTGCAATTACCTCGGGATATACACTCAATCCTTTCACCATTTTGATATATTCCTCGTCTATTTCTTTCCCGATGATCGTGATGTTCCCTTCACTTCCCTTCCACTTCACATCATCCACACTGGCTATCTTTTCCACCTCTTTGATCACATTTTTATCATGCGGTGGCACCAACTGGGCGCCGTCATTCCAATACGCTTTATAGCCGTTGTATTCTTTGGGATTGTGCGAGGCTGTGCAAACCACACCTCCCTGGCAACCCAGGTGGCGGATTGCAAAAGACAATTCTGGCGTCGGTCTCAACGATTCAAACAGGTAGACCTTTATCCCATTAGCGGCAAAAACATTAGCTGTAGTTTCAGCAAAGAAGCGGCTGTTGTTGCGGCTGTCATGAGCGATCGACACTTTTACCTGCTGATTCGGGAAGGATTGCTTCAGGTAATTCGCATAACCCTGCGTCGCCATTCCCACCGTATATTTATTCATACGGTT
>DASSFT010000644.1:0-2457 GCA_035694045.1 Chitinophagaceae bacterium | reverse complement strand
CCATGAAGGAAGAATACCTTGAGCGCATTCGCCAATGCAATGCCGTTATGTTTACCGGCGGAAACCAGTTACGGTTAAGCGCCACCGACGGCGGTACCGAATTGCTGTCGGTGCTCAAAAAAAGATACCGCGAAGAAAATTTTGTGGTTGCCGGTACCTCCGCAGGCGCCATGGCCATGAGCAATACGATGATCTATGAAGGCAATGCTACAAGAGCCCACCTGAAAGGCGAGGTAAAGATCACTACAGGCCTGGGATTTATCGACTCCGTGATCATCGATTCGCATTTTGAAAAAAGGGGCAGGTTTGGGAGGCTGGTCCAGGCTGTTGCCACCAATCCCTCTTCGATCGGCATCGGGCTTGGGGAAGACACGGGTATGTTGATCACGGAAGAAAACAAAATGGAAGCAATCGGTAGCGGTCTTGTTATTATCATTGATGGACACGATATCTATCATTCCAACATTGCCGATATTCCCGACGGCAATCCTATCAGCCTCGAAAACCTGAAAGTGCATTTCTGTGAAAAGGGGAACGGTTACCTGATCAAGGAACGGAAATTCCTGCCGGAAGCAAGCGATGGCGCCGTGATTAAAAAGCAAGTTGATGTTGAGTGAAGATGGTTGATAAGTTGAAAGGTTGATAAGTTAACTAGTTAATTGGTCAATTATGAAAAAAATTCTCTTTCCCTTCGTGTTTGTATTGCTCGCCTTTACGCCACAGAAAAAAACGAAAGTCATCTTCTTCGGAGATTCTATCACATTTGCGGGAGCAAATCCGGGCGGGTATATCATGCGGATTGATACGATGTGCAGGAATGAAGGAATGGGGGACAGGTTCGAATTCTCCGGTGCGGGTATAAGCGGCAACAAGGTCTACGATCTCTACCTGCGGATGGACGATGATGTGCTGGCCAAAAACCCGGACGTTGTTGTGATCTATATCGGGGTAAATGATGTATGGCACAAAGCAACTTCTGGCACAGGCACCGACCCGGATAAGTTTGAACGATTTTATTCTGCAATCTTGAAAAAATTAAAAGACAGGAATATCAAAGCGATTCTTTGTACGCCCGCGGCTATCGGCGAAAAAACGGATTTTACCAACCAGCAGGATGGAGATATGAATGCTTACAGCAATATTATTCGCGGCCTGGCGCAAAAAAATAATTTGCCGCTGGCAGATCTTAGAAAAGCCTTCCTTGACTATAACCTGAAAAACAACCCGGAAAATAAAGACCGGGGAATCTTAACAACTGACAGAGTTCATCTGAATGCAAAAGGTAACCAACTCGTGGCAGATGAAATGTGGAAACTCATCAAAATAGCCGGCAACTGAAATTTACGTTCAACTGTCCTGGTCCGGTGTTTCGTCAATAAGTTCTTTCAGCAAAGCTGAGATTTCTTCATGGCTATCCATGGGCATTACATGATTGCCCCCTTTTATCAGGAAATCAGCTTTTACCAACCGGTGAGGCAATAAACGATCTGCTGTTCCATGCAAGTGTACCAGGTTCTCAGGTATCTGCTGGTTACGCCAATGCAGGATTGCACTGATGGCCCATTTGGTAAAATCGGTGTCAGTATCATGAATGATCTGTAGGAAAACTTTCTTCTGTTCCCTGCCGTTTCTTCCAAATACCCATTTGATCAGGTGGGCTGACCGCTTCATCATTTTGCCTGGCATCCATTTATAGAATGGAAGGTATTTCCCTGCCCGCAAATACCAGGGAAACTCTTTGGACGTCTTATTACTGGAAATAATAATTGCCTTTACCTGCGGATCGGCTTTTGCCATCTCCGTAGCCAGCATGCCGCCAAAAGAAAGACCAACAATGACCGGGTCGGCAGTGGGGATGGTCTTACGCAGCCGTAAAGCGTAGCTTTCCAGGGGCTCTTTCCTGGCAGGCTTTATCCAGTCTACAAAAACAGGTTCGCAAAAAGAAAGATTAAGGAAGGAGAAAACTCTTCGGTCAGCACCCAATCCACTGATGAAGTAAACTTTCTTCATAAAAAATTATCCTTACCACAGATCAGACGGCCTTTACCAGGTAATAATTTTTTTTGCCTTTCTGTACAAGAATATATTGGTCATGCAGTAGTAATGAACTCTCGATTTTTAATTTTTCATTCTCTACCTTTTTGCGGTTGATACTTACACCCCCGCCCTGTACTGTTTTCCTGGCTTCACCCTTACTCGGAAAAATATTCGTTTCGGCTAAAAATGAAACAATATCAATACCGGTCACAATTTTTTCTTTGGCAAAATCCGATTTGATCACTCCCTGCATGCCTTCGAGATCTTCCACGCTCAGGCTTTCAGCTGATGCATGTTGGTTGGCAAAAAGCTTTTCGGTGGTTTCGACAGCTTTAGCCAGTTCCTCGCCGCCATGAACAAACCGTGTAATCTCTTCCGCGAGTCTTTTTTGCAATGTTCTTTTACCGGCATCCTGTTTAT
>DASSFT010000643.1:0-4769 GCA_035694045.1 Chitinophagaceae bacterium | reverse complement strand
TACCATGCCTGCGCCTCCGCCATACTGGTAATCATCTACCTGCCCGTACTCATTTACGGCCCATTTGCGCAGGCTGTGCACCTGCACCTCCAGCAGCTTTTTCTCCTGGGCCCTTTTCATAATACTATGCTCAAAAGGGCTCTTTAGCAATTCAGGTAAAACACTGATAATGTCTATTCTCATGATTACAAAGATAAAAAGAGATGAACTTGCGCAGGATCAATTTGAATTTGCCCACAGAGGGCCGCTAAGAAGACGCAGAGAGCCGCAGAGAAAGGGTCTGTGGCACCTGTGGCCATTCTGATGTTCAATCAGGACATTACCGAATGAGGGTAAATTAATACCATTTTAATTAAGTGCTATCTTGCGGTCACGTTACCTTTATCAAAATAAGCACATGCAGGATATACCCATACTGATCGTGGAGGATGAGAAAAAGATTGCTGACGCGTTGAAACAGGGGTTGTCAGAGAACTCTTTCAAAACCGAGGTAGCCTACGATGGCGAGGCGGGCTGGAAGATGTTCCAAAGCAAGTCTTTCGAGCTGGTATTGCTGGATATAAACCTTCCCGGCATGAACGGTTATGAATTGTGCCGGGCTATTCGTGCCTCCAACCATGCCGTCCCGGTGATGATGCTGACTGCCATGAATACGGTGGAAGATAAGATCGAGGGATTCGATGCCGGCGCCGATGATTATATTATCAAACCATTTGATTTCCGTGAACTGCTGGTAAGGATACGTGCGTTGTTAAAACGTATTCACCGGACCGTTACGACTGGCATCTTGTTGCAGGCAGGTGATCTGCAGATGAATCTTGACAGCAAGGAAGTGACCCGGGGTGGCAAGCTTATTCCACTTACAGCCAAAGAATTCCAATTGCTCGAATATCTTCTTCGCAATAAAAATAAAGTTGTTTCCCGCTCCGATATTGCCCTGCATGTATGGGATATTGATTTTGATACCAAGACCAACGTAATAGATGTTTACGTAAATTACTTGCGGAAAAAGATCGACAAAGGCTTTGACCATCCTATCATCCACACCCAGGTAGGGATGGGTTACATCCTGAAAGATAAGAGCTGATGAAGCTTACCTCGAAGATCAACCTGTTGTTCACAAGTATCGTCTCCTGCATCCTGCTGGTCATGGCGATCATTGTCTACAATATCACCCGCCAGAAAGTAAAGGACGATTTTCACCTTCGATTGCAGGGCCGGGCCCGTAATTCGGCCAATCTTTATCTCACTTTCAAAGACGATACAGCCAGCCTGGTAAAAACACAGGGCGCTTCGCTGCCGGGGACTCTTGTCAACAAGAACATTGATATCTATAATAATAAGAATGAACTGGTGTATGAATTCCATGACAACAGTACTTCGTCTTTTTATCCTGATTCGAATGCATTGAGCCGCGCCCGTGAAAAAGGAGAGATCTTTTATAGTTACCGGGAAAAGGATGTCTTTCTGTACCATTATTCAAAAGGCGCCGAATTTACTGTGGCAGTAGCGGCTGAAGACATTACCGGGCGGCAATACCTGCAAAACCTGGAAAGGATATTTTTCATTTACCTGCCTGTTGCCGTCCTGGTTACCCTCATGACAGGCTATTTATTTTCACGGCGGCTGGTCCGGCCTATTAAAGAGACGATTTCCGACGTCAATCTTATTACCTCCCAAAATCTCTCGCACCGCCTTTCCATCGGTAAAAGCAAAGACGAACTGGAAATACTGAATATAACATTCAATGACCTTCTCAACAGGCTGGAAGAATCATTCTCGATCCAGAAAAGATTTATTGCAAATGCTTCACATGAATTGTCCACCCCGCTGACCTCAGTGTCCAGCCAGGTAGAAGTAGCCCTGCTGCAGGAACGTAGCAGCGACGAATACCGGCGTGTACTACTGTCGGTGCTGGAAGACGTAAAAGGACTGCACCAGCTGACAAGGAACCTGCTGGAGATTGCCAAAGCAGGCACGCAGGGAGATATCGAACTGGATGATGTGCGGATAGATGAAATTGTGATAAAGACACATAGCGAGGTGATGAAACAAAACCCCTCATTTCATATCGAACTGGACTTTCCTGACCTGCCAGAAAACGAGAACGAGTTTATTGTATTTGGCAGCCCTCATCTTTTGCAGATAGCATTTAAAAATTTAATGGAAAATGGCTGTAAGTATTCTCCTGATAAAAGAGTAAGGGTCAGTTTCGTCTTTACAGAAAAAAATGTACAGGTGATTTTTACCAACAGGGCAGATTTGATCTCGGCAGAAGAGATCAGCCGGTTATTTGAGCCTTTTTACCGCCGGTCAAATACCGTAAAGGAAGAAGGTTTTGGACTGGGGCTAACAATAGTGCGGCGTATTGTTGGGCTTCACAAAGGGGATATCTCGGTTCGTACAGAACACGCACCTGTCTCGATCGTATTTACGATCACGTTGCCGGTAATAGGTAGTTGATAACTATTAGAACTCATCCCAAAAGTATTATTTCATCCAATGCGCTATTCAATGGACAACGACGTTACGCAAAAAAGCCTGAATCTCAAATACGTTGCGACGTGGTCCCGCCATTCGGCGGGATGGCGAGATACTTTTTAATCATCTTCGAAGAAATCATCCAGTTCCCTTCTCTCTTTCTTGGTAGGTCTCCCGATCTTACTTCGCCGCTTCCCTGTATGAAAGCTGGCGGCCTGGTACTGCAACCGTTCAATTTCTTCAGTAGGTGTAATATCAATGTAGAATTTGATGGCTTCTTCGTATTTCACGCGATTATGCAATAAAGCTGCTACCTTGATCCTCCAGCGTTTGGCTTCCGTTTTTACTTCATATTCGTCACCCACATTAACATGCTTTGAAGGCTTGGCCTGCGCCCCGCTGAATTTTACCTTGCCGCTATCGCAGGCTTCTGCAGCCTGGGTCCTTGTTTTAAACAAACGGATTGCCCAGAGATATTTATCGAGACGGAGTTTTTCTTTACTTTGAGTCATGAAGATTTTGCTTGTCGTTTGCGTATTCAGCCTCACCCAATTTAATTTATTTGGGCAAGACAAAGATACCATCCCGAATTCTCTTGATGTCTTCCGGACTTTTTATTCTCATTATTCGACAGACTCTCTTGGATACTCGCGTGTATTTCTTGAAAAAAAACCCAGGGGCTGGTTTATTTTGACCAAGAAGGTAACAGATAATAAAGTAGTCGATGATAAACGATTACTTTATTATGATTTCTTAACACGCCAGTTTCTACCCCTTGACCTTCCGCGGGCAAACAAAGAAGTGATAGACGCCACAGATTATATTGATCCTTTTGATCTCGAGTATTTTAATTTGTACCCTTACTATGGTTACAATGGATGGTATAAGGATGTAATTGCCAAACTAGAAGCTCAAAAAATATATGCCGACCAGGATCTTTATTTACTGGCGAGAGCCTATAGCGCTTTTGCAACTTCTTTGTTGTCCAATCAGTTTGGTTATGGCGTGCCGGAAGAATGTTTTAATCCTCCCCTGAAACCAAATTCCCTCACAGTTAGCCAGGCAAATCAATATCAGGCAATATGTAAAAAAGCAAGTGATCTGTTTGCTCAATTAAAGAAGCAAAATCCAATGTTCAATACAATCGTGGGGAACATTTCTATAAAATACGCCAACGAGATTGTCACTCCATTCCATTGTTTGATGGCTTATGCACCGGAATACGCAAAAAATATCAAGTTGCCTGATAAACTTTATCCCGATTCGATAATTCAGCAGGCACGGGATTGGATGAATAACTGCCCGGAAGGCAGTATTTTTCTTTCGTTTGGAGATAATGATTTTTATCCGCTTTTGTACCTCCAACAACATGATGGGTTCCGAAAAGATATTTATGTGGTCAGCTATAACCTGCTGGGCATGGACCGCTATATTTACGCTTATTCCAGGCCCTTATTTAAGGCTAAGGGAGTTGCCTTTGCAGCCGACACTGCCATCTATTCCAATGAACGGAATTATTACGTGTACCTTGATGATTCTGATCATGTCTTTGGCATGAATCAGTTACTGAATTCCATGCGCACACGCATAGATAAGGAAGTCCCGAATTTAGCTGGCAATACCGTCGCGATTACTCTCAAAACGGATGGCACGTTTCGCACGAACACGAATTTCAAGATTGATGGCTCATATATTGGCATGAATCAGTGGATACTGCTCGACATCATTGATCATTTAAACGGGCGCCCGCTCGTTTTGCCAAATCAATTTTATGATCAGCTAAAGAACCTGAACAATTACCTGAACTGGAATGGAAAAGTATTCCGGTATGAAAATTATTGACAGGTAAATTTTAGATTTCAGCAAAAAACTTATGGAAATAAGGAATAGTCTCAATCCCCTTGTAATAATTCTCGATATTATATTTCTCGTTAGGTGAATGAAGGTTGTCGTTATCAAGACCAAAACCCATAAAGACGATCTTAATTCCCAATTCCTTTTCCAGGATCGAACAGATAGGGATACTTCCTCCGCCACGAACCGGTATCGGTGGTTTGCCAAACGTGGTTTCAACGGCCTTGGATGCAGCTTTATATCCCTTGCTGTCGATCGGCGTCATATAAGGCTCGCCACCGTGATGTTCAAATGCTTTTACTGTTACAGATGGCGGTGCAATCTTTTTGAAATAATTCAGCAAGATCTCAGTCATTTTATGTGATGACTGGTTGGGGACTAATCTTGCAGAGATCTTTGCTGTTGCCTTGGATGGCAATACTGTTTTTGCCCCT
>DASSFT010000642.1:0-6666 GCA_035694045.1 Chitinophagaceae bacterium | reverse complement strand
TAACCAGCTATATTATGGATGAATGTGGCGACTATCAACAGGCCGCCGACCTTTAATAAATTATCCCTGCCCGCAGCTGTAATAACCAGCAATACCAGTGCAATACCGATCATCGAGAAAACCGGCATGGCCTTATCCAGCCATTTTAATTTGCCGCGCAGGAGATAATGAAAAGCAAGACCTGCCGCTATCGGCAATATCACAATCTTGGTGATATCCCATACCATTCCCCAGAAATTTATCTCTACATAGCTACCACCCAGCAATTGCATCAGCAATGGAGTTAAGAACGGAGCTACCAAAGTGGAAACAGTTGTCACCGACACCGACAAAGCAAGATTGGCTTTAGCCAGGTAGCACATCACGTTGGAAGCAAGACCGCTTGGACAACAACCGATCAAAATAATACCGGCTGCAATCTCCTTTGGAAAATTGAATAAATGAGCCAGGCCAAAGCCTACCAGCGGCATAATAGTATAGTGACAGACAATTCCGACAATCACTCCTTTCGGCATACGCATTACCCGGGCAAAATCTCTCAGGCTTAGCTCCGTGCCCATTCCAAACATGATCAGTTGTAATAAATATGGAATGAAAAAAGTAGATTGCCTGTCTCCTATCGTTCTAAAATATTGCGGGTAATACATGGCTACACTGGCAACCGCAAGGATCATGACACTGTACCAATATCCTTTAAGAGCAGGGTTACCCCTGAATCCAATAGCCAGGCTTAAAAAAAACAATGCCAACAGCCATCCTCCCCAATCATGCATTTGTTGAAAGGCAGTAAATGCATAGGCCAGTAAAAAAACAACCGCTGCTATATAACAATAACTATGAAGCGTTCTCTTTGCCGTGAACATGATCGTTTAATATTACCCGGTTAAAAACCCATTAACTGAATATCCTGTCGTGTGAACGTTTCTCATTCCACTGAGGTGTTGGATCGAAATAAGTCTTATCACTTGCATGAAGATGTTGTTTCACTACTTCATCATTCAGTTCAATTCCCAGTCCCGGTGCTGCTAGCGGGATATTGGCAAAACCTTTTGTGATCAACTGCCGCCCGTCGGTTGTCTTTACCAGGCTTTCCCACCAGGGCAGGTCGATAGAGTGATGCTCGAGGGCCAGGAAATTCTGTGTTGCCGCTGCACAATGAACATTGGCCATAAATGACACCGGTGTCCCTGCCTGGTGCATGGCCATGGCCACCCCATGCTCTTCAGCATAATCGCCGATCCTTTTTGTTTCCAGCAAACCGCCTGAAGATGACAGGTCGGGATGAACAATGTCAACTGCATGCGCATCTATCAGGGGTTTAAAATATTTAAGTAAATAAATATCCTCACCGGTAAGACAGGGCGTTTCCAATGCATCCGACATCGTCTTCCACTGATCGGTATACTCCCATGAAACAATGTCTTCCAGCCAGGCCAGCCTGTATTTTTCCAATGATCTTCCGAGCCGTATACCATTGTTCAGGTCAAAATGACCATAGTGATCCGTAGAAAGGGGAATATCATATCCCAGCATCCCTCTTACATTAGCCACGAGTTTGCCTAATTCATCGAGACCTTTATCCGTGATCTGTATTTGTGTAAACGGATGGGCTGTATTTCCATACGACATATAATTATTCAAGTCGCCCCATTGCGCCAGGTTACCCTGTGAATTTTGCCAGAACTTATCATTCACTAATGTACCGGGGATGCCCTTCAATTCCCCAATGCCCAGGTCCATCTTCAACCAGGTATATCCCTGGTCGTTGATACGGTAATTCATCAGCTTTTTTTGTTCTTCCGGTGAACCCGCTTCAGGAGTATCGGCGTACAATCTTATCTTATCTCGATATCTTCCACCCAACAGTTGCCATGCGGGTACGTTATACGCTTTGCCGACAATATCCCATAGCGCCATCTCGACAGCACATACACCCCCCGCCTGCCTCGCCTGGCCACCAAACTGGCGGATCTTTTTAAATATCATTTCCACGTTGCAGGGATTTTCGCCCAGTATGCGACTCTTTATGAACAGGGCATAGCGCTCATCGGCACCATCGCGCACTTCACCCAAACCATAAATTCCCTGGTTGGTATCAATGCGAATGATCGCTGTGCGACCCAGCACTGTCGTGACACAATAACGCATATCCGTTATTCGCAGATCAGAAGGACCCGAGTAACGATTTACTTTCTGCGTGGACTGGGCAATGACATCTTCGATTGGAGTAAACATAAATGCGCCGCCTAACGCAACGCCACCCAATGCTGATTTTTTTAAAAAAGAACGCCGGCTGTTTTCGGCCGTCTCCGTTTTGTCATTGACAATACCGGTTTCTATTTTATCGGGTTCTTTTAACCCGAGTTTATCTAAGTATTTCTGTGAGGGATTCATATATTGAGGTTTTATTGTTACTGAAGTTTCTTTTGTATTCGGGTTTATCATTACAGACGTAGCAAAAGACTTGGATGCTGGATGCTGGATTCTGGATGCTGGCACCTATGATTCGTAAACTCCCTTCAGGCACATAGCATCCAGCATCTAGTATCGAGCATCTAGTATCCAGCATCCTTTCTACCATGTTCTATCTTTCATAAACTTATCAAGCTCTGCTCTAGTCATCGGAAGCTTATCGGGATTTTCATCCAGCCATTTCAGGAAATCCTTTTTGATCTCATCGGTCCATTGCGAATCGATCTGTCCCGGTGTATATTTTTGTTCACGCAAACGCTGGTGCCCGAACGCGTCTCTCAATGAAATAAATTCTGCATTTAACACAACTTCTTCCACGAGATGCGCAGGAATAAAAACGACTCCTCCTTTTTTAGCCAATGCGATATCACCTGGCAGCACAGTAGCTCTGCCTATCCGTATCGGGACATTAATGCCTCCCAGCATCATCTGCTGGATATAGGAAGGATCATATCCTTTTATCCAGGCATTGAATCCATTGATCTCTTCCAACCCTTCGATATCCCTGACTGATCCGTAAAAAATTACTCCGCGGTGCGATTTTGCATAAATAGAATTACCCAGGTTGTCTCCGATCAAAGTACCATCCGCTACTTTGCCATAGCTATCGGCCACGTAGATGTCTCCATCCTTTAATACATCAATCGGCCATGAATTGGTGTTGCCGATACGGCCTTCCGCCTTTCCTTTTTCCTTTATTATCTTGTCTACATCGGGCCGCATCGGAAGGTATTGGGCGGTGACGACCCTTCCTACCATTACCGAATCAGGCTCGAGAACCATCCAGTCTCCTTCGAACTGATTTTGGTATCCTTTGTTTCGCAATATGCCCCAGGCCTCTTCCAGGTGAACTTTCTTAAGCCGCTCCAGGAATTTGTCAGCCACCTTGGGTCTGCCATCGGGGAAACGTTCGCCCTTCCATTCAGGTGTGTATGCCTTTATCTGGTCGGGCGTCAAAGTGACCTGTTGCGCCATCATCCAGGCAGATGAGCTTACTAACAGGACGAAAAGAAGACTGTATTTTTTCATATAGCTGATCGTTTTATTGTCAAAATTTATTATTGCAGGTTGGCTATTTCACCAAATTCGTCACTCAGTTTTGTACTCAGTTTCTCGAATAACGAAACATATTTTTTATAGACAGAATGATTTTGTTTGTTGGGCTTGTAAGTATCAGGCAACACAACTGTCTGCGCCGCTTCATCCAGGTTTTTATAAATATTCATTTCTGTTGCACTTAATAAAAATGCGCCCAGGCTCACGCTATTTGTATTCTTGCTTATACTTACCGGCTTATTAAAGATGTCTGCGATCAACTGGGTGCAAAAAGGAATAGAAGCAAAACTACCGTTTACTGTAATGCTGTTGATGGTCCTGTGTTCTTCCAGTGTTTTGCTAATGCTGTACACTTCGTATAATATTCCCTCGATGGTAGACCGTATAAAATGTTTGCGCTCATGGCTAATATTCACCCCAAAATAAACACCTCTTGCATTGGCATTCCAAATCGGCGCCCGTTCCCCGAGCAAATATGGCAAAAACAATAATCCATCTGACCCGGTAGCGACTTTCGCAGCCTCCTGTATCAGTTCTTCCATGCTACTCTCAATGTCAAAAGCATTTTTAAAATCGCCGAATTGCCTGGTAAACCATTCAAATACTACCCCGCCATTATTAGTCGGTCCGCCCGACACATAATAGTTATCAGTAAGAATATAATTGAAGAAGCGTTGTTTCTTATCCTTCAGGATCTGTTTACCGATCACTCGCATCGCCCCGCTGTCCTCGATCGTTATAGTAGCCTTATCTTTTTTCCAGGCGCCGGAACCCAGCATCGCCAGGCAGCCATCACTCGAACCTACAATGATCTTTGTCCTGGCCGACAATCCAAGCAGGGTCTGGTATTCCTTCCTTAGTTTATTTTCCGCATGAAAAACAGGAACCAGCTCGGGCAATTTATCAGCGGAGATCCCGGCATATTTCAAAGAGTCAGGCTCCCAGTTTTTCTTATGTATGTTCAACAAACCTGTCGCGGAAGCCAGGCTGTAATCAATCACATAACCATCGGCCAGCTGCTGGATAATATAACTTTTGATCGATAAAAATTTCCAGGTCTGTTTGAATCTTTCTTTATCATGGATCTTCATCCAGGCAATCTTCACCAGCGGCGACATGGGATGAATGGGTGTTCCCGTGGCATTATAGATCGTTTTTCCCAGCGGTGAATGCTTTAATGCCTGCGCTTCTTTCTTTCCGCGGTTATCAGCCCAGGTGATCGCGTTTCCCAGAGGAACCCCGTTCTTGTCAATAGCCAGAACACTATGCATAGCCCCGCTGAAGCAGATACAAAGGACCTTGTGTTTTTGAGGATGGATTTTTTCACTCAGCAGGTTCTTCAATATATAAAGCATGGTAATGAAGATCTGCTCAGGGTCCTGCTCACTGTGATCAGGAACGGGATGGAAGGTAGGATAAGCGCCTTTGGCAAAACCTATCACGTTTCCTTCCATATCAAATGCATAAATCCTTACGGCATTTGTTCCTAATTCGATACTTATTATGCAATCCATTTTGATAGTTAGTTTTAATTTTTGGAAACATTTCGTTTTTTGAATTCACTGGGTGTATAACCGGTCAGTTTTTTGAAGGTGGTGGAAAAATGCTGTGATGAATAAAATCCTGTGTCGAGTGCTATGTTCGTGACATTCAATCCCTGTCTCTTTAATAATTTAATAGCTTCGGAAATACGGATCGTGATCAGGTAATTCAGGGGAGAAAACCCTGTATAGTTTTTTACTTTTTCTGTGAACGAGGTCGTACCAAGCCCCACCAGCCCCGCCATTTCTTCTACCGTCCATTGATGCGCCAGGTTTTGTCGCAACGCATTTTCCAGTTTCGTGAATGCCTGTGGAAAATTCCGGTAAGAAATATTCTGCTGTGATAACTTGCGGGCAATTAAAATAAAGAGTTGATCAAGAAAATGATTGACGGCCGCAATATAACCGATCTGTTGTTGCACCAGTTCCTGCCGCAAATCATGCAATATCACGCCTGCTTCCCTCGCTTTCTGCAAAACGAGATGCGTATTCAACAACAAAATTTTCCCGATCGCCAGGCTCTCATTTTTGGAAAGGCAACTCCATTTGCCGGGCAATAATTTTCCATGCAGGTCCAGCCTATCTGTTTTTATTTGTATCCAGTTGAGGCTGCCAATATCCAAAAAGCCTTTGCTTCCTCCCAGTTTCTGCCCCGGGAGTACTACGGCCACATCACCCGGGTACAGGATATGTTCGTCGTGGTGAATGATCCACTCAAACTTGCCATCCATGATATAATAAATACGCAGGTCATCACTTGTTGTTTCAGGAAAAGAATTCAGCTGGATCGAATGATTTTTCTTTAAGGCAAACTCAATAATGTGCGGAAACAATTTCAGTTCCGGAGATGTTCCCTGTTGCAGTAAAAATTGGTTCATGCACGCATCATTGAATCTAAATGTACAAACTGTTGTTCTATAAAAATAAGCGTTGCTATTAATCGAAGCGTTTTTTAGAATCTTTTTTGTTTGTGTAAAAACCAACGCTGTGCTTTATTGGAAGTTCGTGTTTATAAGTTGAAATACTTTGTGATACTATCCGTATGCTATCCTGACCAGAGGAAATAAGTTTTTATTACCAAAAACAAATTGCTATATGAAAGGGAAATCCATACCGGAATCACCGGCTGCTATTCGTTCTTTTTTTTCTTTCCTGTTATTGCTGCTTCTTTCACCTGCGCTTTATTCACAAACCGTAACCGGTAAGGTTACTGACGAGAACGGAAAAGCTCTTGTTAATGTAACCGTTGCTGTCAAAGGGACTTCTACCGGTGTTACCAGCGATGAATCCGGCCAATACCGGATCACCGCGGCTTCGACTGCAACATTGGTATTTAGTTCGGTGGGGCATACAACGCTTGAAGTCAAGATAGATGGCCGCTCAGTGTTGAATGTTTCACTTCTCTCCGCTACAAAAGACCTGAACGAAGTGGTGGTGATCACTGCCCTCGGTATTAGTAAACAAGCAAGGGGCCTTGGCTATTCTGCCACGAACGTAAAACCGGAGGACCTGACGGTCAACAGGACCACAAATCCTATTAATGCGTTACAGGGCAAGGTAGCCGGTGTGAACATTTCAACTATGGGTACAGGGCCGG
>DASSFT010000641.1:0-3337 GCA_035694045.1 Chitinophagaceae bacterium | reverse complement strand
ACTGACAAAAGCGAAAAATGTTTACCAACTCAGGACTAAAAGCAGGCAGGTTTCGATGCGGGAAGTGGATGTCAACATTCTGCATTTCCTTGACGGCAATGGTCAGATGCTTAGTGGGAATGGGGGGTATAGTTATGCTTTGAACAGCACAAGCCCGGTTAAAGCGGAGACGAATATTCAATATGCGCAGAATAAGATCAAAAGCCCGCAGGTGTTTGAAGGAAGAACGCCATGCCAGGTGTTGTCTGCCCAGCTCGGACTGAATAAGAGCGAGGCCTGTGATAAAATGAAATGGTATTTTCTTTTGTATACTGATTCTGTCACAGGTAAACCTTCTTATTTTCTGATGGCCGGGATAGGCTATAGAAAGGAAACGATGAAAAAGGGCAGGTGGGAAATCGTTACTGAATCAAATGGGCATATTATTTACCGGCTCTACGCCGATATATGGAGTCATCCACTTAACCTGCTGCAAGGCGATGATAATATTTTATTTTTCATGAGCGCCGATGGCCGGTTGCTCGTGGGGAATGAAAATTTCAGCTATACGCTCAACAGGAGGGAAAGGGAATATCAACCGGTTAGCAGGTGATACTAGATGCTGGATACTGGATGCTAGATGGCATCACTGCAGTCCGCCAAAGGCGGATTATTCCCCGGCAGACTGTAGCGAGATATTTGGCCACGGAAAGCCACGGAGATTACGCAGAGAACAGCAGAGATGAATTAAATGAGAACACTCGTTTTAAAAAGATTCAATGGAAATAACTCTGTGGCCCTCTGTGTCTCCTCAGCGGCTCTCTGTGGCCATCAAACCCTAATTTTGCAGGAACTACAACCTGCAACATGAACAAGGAAATTCAATCGATCATCGTCAATCTTGAAAGAGTTAATACCGGTCAGCCCTGGTTTGGGAGGTCTGTCTATGAATTGCTGGATGAAATCGATCCGGCTATCGTTTATAAGAAGCCGAATAAACAACATTCCCTGGCCGACCTGCTTTATCACATGATCACCTGGGCCGATTTTACTTTGCAACGTATAAAAGGCGATAAAGAAAAAGACATGGCCGCTTTCGAAGAACTGGACTGGCGGGAGATCAACCCAAAAACCCATACCTGGGAGAAAGGCCTGGCAGAGTTCAAAGAGATTCACAAAAACATCGTTGAGCTGTTGAATCAAAAAGACGATAAGTTTTTAAAAGAAATGGTTGATTACCGTAAATACAATTTCCGCTTTTTACTGAATGGCCTGATCCAGCATAATATATATCATATTGGCCAGGTTGCTTACGTTAAAAAACTGCTCGAATAGTTTTTTTTCCCGCTAACCTGACCGGTCTATATCCTTTCTTGCGGCATGGTTTCCCGGGCCGCCTATTTTTGGAAACAAACACCGTTTACGAGGTTGTTGCCTTCGCTCATCGCCGGCATCATTATTCAATGGTATTTGCAATTGCCCGTTTCATACTGGTGGATATTGCTCGTATCCGCGATCTGTTTCAAACTGATCTTCCTGAAGACCTCTTTTTTCCAGCGTTATAGATTTGCATGGCTTAACGGAATTGCAATGGCCATACTTCTTATGTCTACCGGGGGATTGCTGGCCTGGTTTGATGATATCCGGAATGATAGGAACTGGTTCGGGCATTCTTACGTTGCTGATGACACCGTGATCGTTACATTGAACGAACCATTAGTTGAACGGGCCCGATCACTTAAGGCAAATGCCAAACTGGATTATATCATCAACAGTGGAAGATTGAAAGAGGTTAGGGGGACAATTATTTTATATTTTAAGAAGGATTCAACTGCTCCGGGCATTGACTACGGCTCAAGGATCATATTCCGTAAAACTTTGCAGGAGATCAGGAACAGTGGTAACCCTGGCGGGTTTGATTATAAAAGATTTGCCTTGTTCCAGGGAATTACTCACCAACTGAACCTGAAAGCAGGTGAGTTTGCAATCCTGCCCGGGAAGAAAACGAATCGAGTTCAATCAATGCTATACAGGGCCAGGGACAAAATACTGGCTATACTGCGAACAAATATCAGGAGCGAGAAAGAATGTGGGTTGGCCGAGGCATTGCTGGTTGGATATAAGAATGATCTCGATAAATCGTTGGTACAGTCCTATTCCAACACCGGGGTAGTTCACATCATTGCCATCTCGGGTATGCACCTGGCGCTGATCTACTGGTTGGTCAACCTGCTATTGAAGCCTGTTGGTAAAAACAAACGATGGCGATGGATAAAGCCCGTAATTGCCATTCTAGTGCTTTGGTCATTCAGTTTGCTTACCGGGGCATCGGCATCTGTGCTGCGTGCGGCCGTCATGTTCACGTTTATCGTATGCGCGGAGAGTTTTTCCAGGAAAACGAATATCTACAACACACTCGCGGCTTCAGCTTTTTTTCTTCTTTGTGTCAACCCATATTGGTTGTGGGATGTCGGTTTCCAGTTGTCCTATGCAGCTGTGTTGAGCATTGTTATTTTCCAAAGACCTGTCTACAATATTTTTTACTGTAAAAATAAATTGCTCGACCAGGTGTGGAAACTGAATGCAGTAACGCTCGCAGCCCAGTTGCTTACCACGCCACTGAGTATTTTTCATTTTCACCAGTTCCCTTGTTATTTTATTCTTACCAATCTTGTCGCCGTCCCGCTTTCGAGCATAATTGTACTGGGAGAAATCCTGCTCTGTGCCGTTTCTTTTGCTTCATTCCTGCCCGGAATGATTGGCAGCGTATTATCCTGGCTCATTTCACTGATGAATACTTATGTCGGCAAGATCGAGTCATTACCCGGTTCATTGTGGGATGGTTTTCAAATAAACATTGTGCAGGCGATACTGCTTTTTGTCGTTATAGCCGGGGCCAGCTTTTGGCTTCTTAGAAAATACAGGTGGGGGTTGATAATTTCCCTGGGCGCAATGTTATATTTTTTGGCGATAAGGGCTGGTTCGTTTGTTAGTGCGGAGCAGCAACAAAAGATAATTGTCTATAATGTTCCGCAACGGCGGGCCATCGATTTTATAAATGGAAGAGATTGTTTTTTTTATGGAGACATCACAGACGAGTTTGTTCAGAATTTCCATTTAAAACCTTCAAGGATTCTGAGCAGGGTTTCTTCCAAAGACTCTTTGCCCCGACTTTCCATGGATGGCAGGTGCTTTATTTTCGGGAATAAAAAGATCCTGCTGGCCGATACTGCATTTTCATTTTTAATCCCCGCAGAAAAATACGGAATCGACCTCCTGGTCGTTTCCGGCAATCCAAAATTATATTTTAGTAAACTGGCACTCGCGTTTACTATAAAACAGGTCGTTTTTGACGGTT
>DASSFT010000640.1:0-2472 GCA_035694045.1 Chitinophagaceae bacterium | reverse complement strand
CTATACAGAAGAAAAGATCGTCTTTGTGCTTGACAGGGATGGCAGGAAATATATGATTGATAAGAAGCTGGCAGACCTGGAGGATGAACTGGATAAAAGCGTATTCTTCAGGGCCAACCGCCAGTATATTGTCAATATAGGATTTGTAAAAAGTTATAAGACCTATGAAAGAGTGAAACTGCAGGTTGATCTATCGATGGTTAATTTGAATCATCACATTGTGATCAGCCAGGAAATGGCGCCACTGTTCAAGAAGTGGATCAGCGAACTCTGATTTTTTATTCATATCGTTTATATGCACAACCGGCTCTTCCTCCTGTCGGTAATGATTCTTTTCAAGAATTGTTACTCCCAACCTGTTCATGCCCCTACGATGTTTCGCGGCGACGCGGCGCATGATAGTTATGTTGCCACTAACGATCCACTCATTTATGATACAAAGGCCTGGCAATTCGATGCAGGTTCGCCGGTCAGGTCCACGCCGCTCGTAAATAATGGGAAGGTCTATTTCGGGAATGCCGGCGGAACTTTTTTTGCAATCGATAAAAAATCAGGACAGGTTAAATGGAAGTACACGACCGGGAAGTCCATTCATTCCTCGGCCGCCTGCCAGGATGGAAGGATCTATTTTTCTGACAATGGGCAGACAATCTATTGCCTGAAAGAGTCGAGCGGGCAATTGGTGTGGAAAACAAAGATGGGAGAGAAGCAGCCATATCCCTGGCGTTATGATTATTTCTATTCCTCGCCAGTCTTGCATGAAGGCAAGTTATTCATCGGTGGCGATGACGGCTATTTTTATGCATTGAATCAGCAAACTGGTAAAATAACGTGGAAGTTCAGGTGTAAGGGTATTATTCGAAGCACCGGGGCCATATACCGGAACTCAGTTGTTTTTGGAGATACGGAAGCATCTCTTTATTCGGTGGATATAAAGACAGGTAAAGAACGCTGGCAATACAAAATTGTGGGCGATTCAATGAACAACGACAATTATGGGTATGACAGGAGAGCCATTACCTCAAGCCCGGTTGTCGCCAGCAATAAGATTATTGTTGGCGCGAGAGATGGATACCTGTATTGCGTTAATGGAGACAATGGAAAGCAAATCTGGCAACTGAATTATATGATCACATGGGTCATTTCGACGGCCGCGGTCAAGGACTCTTTGGTTGTTACCGGAACTTCAGACGGGAGATATGTGAATGCTATCAATCTTGAAACGGGGAAAGAGATCTGGCGGTTTCGAACGCCATCGGCCGTATGGTCATCTCCACTAATCGTAAAAGATAAGGTATATGCCGGCACATTTGACGGGCATTTGTTTTGCCTGGACCTGAAAACCGGAAAACGTATATCGGAGTTCAAAGCAAATGGAAAGATTTTATCATCGCCCGTTTGGGACGATGGTTTATTATATGTGGGCTCGGATGATGGACGCCTTTATGCTTTGACCGGGCATGAAGACAAGCGACAGTATAAAGAGGGTTTTGGTAAATACGTCTATTACGAAAATGGAATAAATGCTTATTTTAAAAACAACAGCGATCTCGTAGTCAAGAATTACTTGCGGACCTATGGCTATAAACTGGTCGGCTCCGATTCGCTGGCTTTTTATATGTCCAAAGGACCGGCCAACTCTTCTGTTTTCGTTTTTGCGAGCTGCTATTTTCCTGCCTCGGTCATCGACAATGGCAAGAGCAGCATACTTCGTAAATTCCTTGACGGGGGCGGCAAGATCATAATGACCGGTATCAATCCTGTCGTTTACCAGTTTGATGAAACCATGAAAACGCCGGTAGGTTTCCGGTTCAATGCGGCTGATACTCTCCTCGATCTCGATTATGGCAAAGGAGATACAAGGAGCTTTATGGGTGATATACCCTGTTTCCCAACTGGCGAGGGGAAGCAACTGGGGTTGCCTGATTTTTGGTCGACCTCACTTTTTATCAATGAGAAAAACGTGGATGTTGTTTTAGGAAGAAATGAAAATGGGGATGTGTCGGCATTTGTAAAAAAATATTCCAATGGTGGCCAGTTTGTGCAGCTATGGATGGATGCTGATCGGCCCGACAGGTTAGATGCTATTATTAAGGCTGCCGAATGGAAACTTGATTGAAAGAACTAAGAACCAAATAACAAGAACCAAATAAATCAAAAGATCCAATAGAAAAGAATCAAATAAATCTCAAAACACAGTCACCAGTAGAAAGAATCTACTTCTTCGATTTCTAATTTTTAATTTGGAAATTATTTGGTTCTTGGTTCTTGGCTTCTTGGTTCTTGCGCAACTATCGACGGGGTCAAAAATAAAAGATGAATGCTCTGAAATTTCCTTTACTATCTATCATCAGTGCTGGTGCAGGACATTTGAAAGCGTTGAGAACTGAAAAGGCGGTTTTAAGCCATTTCTTATTCGTCCTGATCTTTGTAAAGTCGATATCAGGAGCTAAATAGAATTGACGTAATCTT
>DASSFT010000639.1:0-3291 GCA_035694045.1 Chitinophagaceae bacterium | reverse complement strand
TGTGGATTAAAAAGCTGTTCACACGGAAATACGATGTGGTGATAAGCGTTTCGCCTCCTTTTCATCTTGGCATCGTGCCCCTCCTGTATTCAAAGATCAGGGCAACAAAGATCATCACGCATATACAGGACCTGCAGGTAGATGTAGCCAAGGAGTTGAGGATGATCAGCAGTCCACGGCTGTTAAATACCATGTTTGCAATGGAACGGATGATCCTGAAGGGAAGCTCCGCGGTTTCAAGTATCAGCAACGGATTGTTGAAAAAGATCGAGGATAAAGGAATAGCTGCTTCTAACTGTCTTTTGTTCCCCAACTGGGTGGACGAAAACATTATCCAGCCTGTAGACAAAAAAGATTCGCTTCGCCGGGAGTTTGGTTTATCGCAGGAAGATAAAGTGATACTCTATTCCGGAAACCTGGGTGAAAAACAGGGCCTGGAAAATATCATCGAGGCGGCTAAGCATTTTCGTGACAACAGTGCCGTAAAATTTGTTATCGTGGGCTCTGGCGGCGGCGAAATGAAGCTGAAGGAAATGGTCGATGAGGCAAAGTTGACGAATATCCGGTTTCACCCGCTGGTGTCATATGAAAAACTGCCGGCCCTGCTCGCCATGGCGGATGTTCACCTCGTATTGCAGAAAAAAAATGCTGCCGACCTGGTAATGCCCAGCAAACTCACTTCTATCCTGGCAGCAGGCGGCTGCCCGATAGTAACCGCATGCGAAGGCAGCAGTTTGTATAAACTGATCCGGAAAAACGAGCTTGGGATTGTCGTGGAGCCCGATGATCATGGTAAACTGGTGCAGGGGATCCGGTTTGCTCTCGAAAACAGCCTGGAGAAGTTCCGGAGCAATGCCCGTTACTATGCCAGCAGGTATTTATCCAAGGAATTGATATTGAAAAACTGGGAAACTATTTTGCTGAAGTTGACAAATAACAGGCGCGAGAAACAAACCTCACTGGTGTTAGTTAACGAGTAACATTTCATCTGGCATGTGTAAAATGACTACGGAAAAAATAAACTGTTGACTTTTTGCCGCTCTCTTTGCCACGTTTTGACAACGAGTGAGGCTAAAACTGCCTGACAAACGGGTGCAGAGGCAGTGGTATCATTTTTGTCTTTATTCTTATGTCCTTTCATCCTTTCTAAAACACCACGTATCCTGCCATTATAAAAGTTGAAAATGAACGTTTGAATTGTATGAAAGAGAAAGAAAATAATTGCAAGTCTGCAACTTTTTATCTTCCTGACGACCATTGCCATTTAACAGCATTGCTTGGTTCAAGTAACGTTCTCATTTTATTCGACAAACGGATTTATAAACTGTAAAAACAAAATTCAAGTGAACAGGAGTAGTAATAACCGGCAAATAAGACACAGAATGGCATCGCGTCTCACCCATTCCGCTTACGCGAGGCAAAATTTACACGACGTATACCGCTAAGTATAATAACCGATAAATCACCATCTCTTTTTAATCCTAAGTTATTACAATCATTTCTGTCGGCTGATGTAAATGCAGTTATTGTTCCGGTTTCCGGGTAATAACAGGTTTTTTTAGCCGCAACCCGGTCCGGGTTTCTGTGACCGGGGTAAGGAGGCCTTTTGAAAATAGTCAACTATGGAAAGTGGAAAAAACTGGTACGCCGTATATACCCGCCCTAAATGGGAAAAGAAAGTTTCAGATCTGTTAAACAGGAAAAAAATAGAGAACTACTGCCCTCTATATAAATCAGTAAGACAATGGTCCGATCGCAAGAAGACGATCCTGGAACCGTTATTCACTTCTTACGTTTTTGTAAATGTTTCGGAAAGAGATCAGCTGCCTGTAAAACAAACCGACGGGATCCTGAATTTTGTTTACTGGCTCGGTAAACCTGCCGTGATCAAAAATGAAGAGATCGATGTGATCCGCCAATTCCTCTCAGACAATGACCATGTTAAGCTCGAACAGATCGAGGTCAATGTCAATGACAGGGTAAAGATCATCAATGGCCCGTTTAAATACTGGGAAGGAGATGTAACCGAGATCAGGCCGAAATCTGTCAAAGTATTGTTGCCTTCACTTGGATATGCACTGGTAGCAGAGATACCCAAATCACGCGTCGAATTGATCACCGCCAGTTATGCCATGAACGAGGCGAGCTAACACTAAAAATTATAACACCCAAAATTCATACACTTGCCACGGAGTTACGGATATTGTCATTCCGTGTATCCGTGACGTAAAAAGATAATCTAGATGAAAACTGCTTTGATCACCGGCATTACTGGACAGGATGGTTCTTACCTCGCCGAACTCCTACTGAAAAAAGGATATATGGTCCATGGCATCAAACGCCGTTCCTCGCTGATGAACACAGGGCGTATTGATCACCTGTACCAGGACCCGCACGATAAAAAAATACGACTGAAACTCCATTACGGGGACCTTAGCGATAGTACTAATATTATCCGCATCGTACAGGAGACGCAACCGGACGAGATCTATAATCTCGGCGCCATGAGCCATGTGAAAGTGAGTTTCGACACTCCTGAATATACAGCCAACGCGGACGGCATCGGCACGTTGCGGTTGCTGGAAGCAGTGCGAATCCTGGGATTGCAGCAAAAAACAAAAATCTACCAGGCTTCCACTTCCGAATTGTATGGATTGGTGCAACAGGTTCCACAAAATGAGAATACTCCGTTTTATCCACGTAGCCCTTATGCAGTAGCCAAACTATATGCATACTGGATTAGTGTCAACTACCGGGAAGCTTACAACATGTTTGTAAGTAATGGAATACTTTTTAACCACGAAAGCCCGGTAAGGGGTGAAACATTCGTCACGCGCAAGATCACGCGAGGCGTGGCAGCCACCGCACTCGGGTTACAGGATTGTTTATACCTCGGCAACCTGGAGGCGAGAAGAGACTGGGGTCATGCAAGAGATTATGTAGATGCCATGTGGCGGATATTGCAGCAGGACAAGCCGGAAGATTTTGTGATAGCTACGGGCATCACTACATCGGTACGGGAATTTGTGACGATGGCTTTCCGGGAGATTGGTGTCAGTATCGTTTTCAGGGGCAATGGAGTGGAGGAAAAAGGGTATGTGGCTGCCTGTGATAACGGAGAGTATTACCTGTCTCCTGGAAAGGTAGTGGTAGCCGTAGATCCAGCCTACTTTCGCCCGACCGAAGTAGACTTATTGATTGGAGACGCCAGCAAGGCCAGGTTGAAACTTGGATGGGAACCGGTGACCCCGCTTTCTACTTTAGTCAAAGAAATGGTAGAAACAGATCTCA
>DASSFT010000638.1:0-4212 GCA_035694045.1 Chitinophagaceae bacterium | reverse complement strand
GCGGCCACATTGAGGGCTTCATGAAAATCGCCTTCGCTCGTTCCGCCTTCCCCGGTTAAAGCAAGTGTTGCTTTGTCTTCCTGGCGGAGTTTATAGGCCAGGGCTGCCCCATCGGCGATAGCCAATTGTGGTCCCAGGTGAGATATCATTCCACAGATATGATGTTGACGGCTGCCAAAATGAAAACTTCTTTCTCTTCCCTTGCTATATCCTTCCTGTGAGCCCTGCCATTGCATAAACAACTTGTTCAGGGGCATATCGCGGGTAGTGAATACTCCAAGATTCCGGTGCAGGGGCATGATCCATTCGTCCTGGTGCATGGCCAGTGTGGCGCCCACCGCGATCGCTTCCTGCCCGATACCACTAAACCATTTGGATATCTTTCCCTGGCGAAGCAATACCAGCATTTTTTCTTCGATCATGCGTGGCCAGAGAAGTTTTTGATAAAAATGAATAAGCTCGTCGTTGGATAACTGTTTCCTGTCAAATTGCATGGTGCAATTTCCGTATTCGGGAGGACACCACAAAGAATGCCGCAGAGGATATCGCCACGGATTCGCGGTGACCCATCATGCCGAGGAGAATTGCCACGGATGCACGGATAAATTTTTGGTGACACTTGACAACGGTGAGAATTACCACCGATATACGCATATAGTTTTTAATGTCCCTATAAGCGGTATACTGCCGAAATAAACTGGACTGGTGCGCTATTATCCAAATTGGTCACGAATGTCCGGATAAGATAATCCTCGAGTCAGCGACAACAGTAAGAATTGCCACGGATACACGGAATATCTAATCCGTGCTTCCGTGGCATTAAGTTCTGCGGCACCCAGTGAGATCAGGATTCGTTTTGCTGACGTTGCTCTTCTCTTGATAGCAATGAAGTAACCAATGTAAGTGCCAGGCTGAATAGTAGCCCGTGACCGAAACTATCGATCTTAAATCCCTTAACCCAATCGCTCGCCACCAATACAGTGATCGTGTTAATAATGAACAGGAATAACCCGAGCGTAAGGATCGTTAGTGGTAGCGTAAGAACGATGAGAAGAGGCTTAAGAGAAATATTGAGCAGACCCAGCACAATAGCAAACCATATTGCCGTTTCATAGCTATCTACGTTGACACCAGGAAGAATTTGTGCCAGGATAAACGCGATAGCCGCGGTAACCAGTAAGCGGAGGATCAATTTCATTATGTACTGACAGGAAAACGGCTGAATGATTGAGAAAATTAGCCCGGTCAACTGTTAATTCAAAGATAAACTAATCGCCGCGGACGCAGGACATCTATGCAAATCATTAACTTTTAGCATCCATTACTAAAACTAAGGTTATGAAAATCCTGGCTGCCTCAGCTGCAGTGGTCATTTTCAGTATCACAGCCTTCAACCCCTCTTCATTTACAAAGCAAACCTCCGGTCGCACCCCAAAAAATCCGGTATCCGGAGAACAAAAGATACAGGTGGCTATCCTGCTTGATGTAAGCAATAGCATGGATGGGCTTATTGAACAGGCAAAAGCGCAATTATGGAATATGGTGACCGTGATGAGTAAAACAAAATGCGAGACCGGCAATCCCAAAATAGAGATCGCGTTGTATGAATATGGCCGGACCGACAATGATGCGCAGGTTGGTTACGTAAAACAGATCAGCGGTTTTAGCTCTGATCTCGACCAGCTTTCGATGGAACTATTTAAACTTACCACTAATGGCGGAGATGAATATTGCGGGCAGGTGATCTATACTTCCCTGGAGGGACTACAATGGGATCCTTCGCCTTCAAGCTATAAAACTATTTTCATTGCAGGCAACGAAGATTTCTGGCAGGGGAAGGTATCTTACACCAAAGCCTGTGAAGAAGCAAGGAAAAAAGGCGTCATTGTCAATACGATCTATTGCGGGGACAGGGAAATGGGAATACAGGAACATTGGAATCTGTCGGGGGAATGTGGAAATGGCAGCTTTACCAACATTAACCAGGATGCAAAGATTGAAGATATACCGACACCTTATGATAGCACATTAATCACGCTCAATTACAGGTTGAACAGCACTTATCTTTATTATGGCGAAAGAGGAGCCTTAAACTATGAACATCAGCGAACCGCCGATAACCTTAATGCGGAATTCGGAAATACGGCAAGTGTGAAACGTGTGCAGGCTAAGAGTATGGTTAATGGGTATGTTAATTACAGCTGGGACCTTGTGGACGCCAGCCGGGCAGATAGCAATTTTTTCAAGAAAGTAGAAATAAAAACCCTTCCCGATTCTTTAAAAAATAAAAGCAGGGAGGAAATCCGCGAAACAATTAATAAAAAAGCAACAGAACGACTGGCTATTCAAACAGAGATCCAGCGGGTAAGTAACCAAAGGACCAAATACCTGTTTGCCGAAAGAGCGAAGTCAGCCGCTAACAACAATACACCTACGCTTGAATCCGAAGTGGAAAAAATAATCAGGACGCAGGTAAAGCGGTTTAAGATGAAAATCGACTGATGTATTTACCTGGCTGGCCGCTTTATTTACCTGCATGGCCGCTTAGAGCGGCCTTGCAGGTAGAAACTAAACGACCACCAATTCATAAAATTCTTCGGGTTTCAAATATTTTTGAGCAAGACCCTGCAGCTCTTCCGCAGAAATTGATTTGATAGTATTGATAGAATTGTAAAAATAATTTTCGTCAAGCCCGTTGAGGATAATATTTTTCCATCTGGCAATGATCTGGAAAGGGCCGTCGAGATCGCCCAGGATGCTTCCCATCATAAAATTCCGGACCAGCAATAGCTCTTCGTCATCTACTGCTTCCTCCCTTAGTGTTTTCATTTCCTTGTAGATCTCGGTGATAGCCGCTTCACAAACATCCTTTCCTGCTTCAGTACTGATCATCCATGCCGATTCATGAATATGATTTTGCAGGTAGCTGTGTATTCCGTACGTGTATCCTTTGTCTTCCCGGATATTGCTCATCAGCCTGGAACCAAAAAACCCACCGAACAGGCTGTTCAATACCTGTATTTTCAAAAAATCGGGATGATGACGATTGGGAAAAGGTCTGGCGATGCGGATTGAGCCCTGTACGCCGTCTTTATCATTTGTAATACGGAACTTTTTTTCTGCAGAAGATTTCAATTCAATCGGTCCAGCCTGAATATTACTGTTTCCCAGGTCACCGAAGTATTCATTCAGCAGCGGTTCAAGGTTCGCAGGCAGTCGTCCAGCTACAAACATGATGAATTTTCCCTGGCGGTAATATTTATTATAAAAATCAAGAAGCTGTTGCCTGTCGAATTTGTCAAAATCCTCATCCCTGGTGTATTTTCCATACGGGTGATGTTCGCCGTACAAATAAGAATCAATCAGGCGGCCTGCTATAAAATCACTTTTCTTCAGGTTGACTTTTAGCCGCTGCTTCATGTTTTGCCGGTAGATGGCGAGTTCCTGCTCGGGCATGATGGAATCGGTCAGTAGTTCTCTAACCACGGGCAACAATTCAGCAATATGTTTATTCAGGCAATGAAGAGATACCGTCGCTGTTTCGTTGTAACAAGCCCTGTTCAGGTATGAACCATAGTATTCAAAATGCTCGTTAACCTGGAAGGCGGATTTTTTGGAAGTGCCATTCTTCAATAAAAAATTGGCGGAAGCAGCAACCAGGTTTTGATCTTCAAACCAGTTGCCGGCATAAAATACCCATTCAAGCGACAAAACTTCTTCGGCACCTGCATCGATAGTGTAAACGTCTACTCCATTTCGCAGGGTAAATTTCTTGTACGGTTTTAGTTGCAGTTTGAAATTGACGGCGTCCACTATCTCAGGAGCAATCGTTCTGTCTATCGTCTTTATTGTATCTATCATAATTAATTTCCTGAATAATAATAAAGCGTATTGCTGTTCTCTTTCCTGAAAATATTGCGGCTTTCCTGTAAGATATCCTCCGTGGTTACTGAACCGTATTTATCCAGCTCAAAGTTCATCCAGGAAGCATCACCCAGCCATTCGTAATAAGCAAGACTATTAGCCCTGTTCATTACGCTCATATCTTCAAATGCGATCATGCTTTCTGTTTTATTCTTCACCTTCTGCAATTCTGATTCATCCACCAGTTCATTCTTAATTTTTTCCAGCTCGGCCTCGATGGCTTTTTCCGCATCTTCCATTTTAGTTCCTTTGACGAGCTTTCCTTCAATGCAGAGAAGACCGGCATCA
>DASSFT010000637.1:0-5076 GCA_035694045.1 Chitinophagaceae bacterium | reverse complement strand
TGCTTTTAAAGCCCGGTCCAAAAGCCAGTCAGCCTGGCGTTGAAAAATTGATCTGGGAACATGGCCGCCGCAATTTCGCCCTACGGGCCGATGGACTGTTATCAATTGTTTGTCCCGTGACCGTGGAAGCTGACTTGAGCGGTCTCGGTATTTTTCATGTTTCGATCGACGAAACAAAAAAGATCATGGATGGAGACCCGGCAGTTGCGGCTGGAGTTTTCGTTTATGAAACTTATCCTTGTCGCAGCTTTCCTGGTGACAGCCTTCCAGGATGATGAAATGCTTTTCACGGCTATAAACTGAGAGCATTTTATGTTGCACTGACACATTAAATCGATAAAATATTTTTAATGGGCAGTTCATTTATCGATAATATTTCTCCCCTACCTTTATAGTAGAAATCTTAGCCATAAAATTCCTCCGGGGTGATCCACGTGCAAACGGTTTTATGAAACGGAACATTGGTTTCGATTTTGCAAAAACCTAACAGCTAAAATCCTCTACTATGATGAATGAAACTACCCTCGTTCCTCAGGTGGGACTTAAGGACACTACCCCGCCACAGGTAGCTGTACCTTCCAAGAAAAAGGAAAAGACAGAATCCTCTAAGCCCCAGAAGCCTTTGCAAAAAGATGTTCCCGTCGATAAATGGATCATGCCGCCGGAGCAACAAGGTTATATTCAGGGCAACGACAGGGATTGTCTTTGATCCTCCATCCTTCTCCATCCTAAAAGAACCCACGGGTTTTAGGGATATCTTTCTCTCCTGGATCTTTCTTAAATCTTACCCCTTTATCATTTATCGCGCATAAGTTTTAATTTTATTCCGTTACAATTACCTGTATGAACAGAATTGACCGATTGTTGGGAATCGTTACTTTTTTACAGTCAAAAAAATATGTGCCGGCTGAAAGAATTGCTGAAAAATTCAAAATAAGTATCCGCACGGTTTATCGTGATATCAAAGCGCTTTGTGAGCAGGGAATACCCATCAGTTTTGAACAGCAAAAAGGGTATTTCGTAGTGCAGGGGTATTTTCTTCCGCCCGTTTCATTTACGTCGGAAGAAGCCAACGCTCTCCTGCTGATGGAAGGTTTGGTGAATAGCTTTGCGGACAAATCCATCAAGACCCATTATTCGAACCTGCTGAATAAGGTCAGGACCGTATTACGTTCTTCCCAAAAGGAAAAAATGGAAATACTGGATAATAAGATCAAGCTCCAACTGCCGCCCTGCGTTCTCAACGACTTTGAATATCTCACGCCACTGCAAAATGCAATCACAGCCAGGACGATCGTTGAGCTGGACTACAAGAATACCAAGGAAGAAGTAAGTAAGAGACAGGTGGAACCTATCGGGCTTGTATTCTATGCTTTCAACTGGCACCTTGTAGCCTGGTGTCATATGCGAAATGACTACCGGGATTTTAAAGTTTCCCGCATATTAAAAGTCAGCTCGCGTGGATGGCCTTTCAAAAAAACGGATCACATAGAATTGAATGATTATATGAAATTGCTCCCGGTAAATTATTGAATAAATAAGTTAATCGCCGTTTACCTGTTAACCTGTTAAACCGTTTCTTCGCTAATCCGTGTATCCGTGGCCACTCCAAGGGTTCTATCTCGTTAAACCTTTAAACCCTTAAACCGTTAATCCGTGTATCCGTGGCATCTTTTCTGTTTCTCGCGGCGACCTTGACGCAATGGCGCAGCGAAGACCGACAGGAGATAAATTCCCTGTATCCGTGGCAATCTTCATCTTTAAACCTTTAAACCTTTCAACCGCCCATCCGTGGCATCTTTTCAAAAAAATCTACGATTTCCCAATCCCGACTGACATAGGGTTGTCAGTGGCCAGTCTTTTATTTGTACTGGCAATTTATTAATCAACCATCCACACAATACTTTAAATTTATGGCTTTAATTAACTACTATGCGGCTGTTCCTCTATTGGTTGTTCGTCTCATTATTTGTCTCAATAAATTCATTTTCACAATTACGACTTCCTTCTGTGCTTTCACCCGGTATGGTTTTGCAGCAAAACGATTGGGTTACATTCTGGGGATGGGGATACAACGGGCAGCAGGTAAAAATAACAGGCAGTTGGGACAACACAGTTACCACAGGCGTGGTAAATAATAATGGCAAATGGAATTTCCCGGTAAAAACTCCCAGGGCCGGTGGCCCTTATACAATAACAGTCAATAGTGGCGGTGCTCAAATTGTGTTAAGCGATGTGATGATTGGCGAAGTGTGGCTTTGTTCGGGCCAGTCAAATATGGAATGGAATTATTATGGTGGTGCCCGGTATATCAAAGAAGAGTTTCCTACCTGTTACAACCGCAATATCCGGTTCTTCCAGGTTCCGCGGGCCGCATCCGATTATCCGCAGGATAACCTGGCGGGTGAATGGAAGATTTGCGACTCCAATTCGCTCCGCTCATTCAGTGCCGTTGGGTATTTTTTCGGCAAAAAACTACAACATGATCTCAATGTCCCTATCGGTTTGATCAATTCGAGTTGGGGCGGGACGCCAGCGGAAACATGGACGCCGGTTGAAAGTATAAACAGCAATGACACTCTGAAGAAAGCAGCGGACGAACTGCAAGAAGTTCCCTGGGGACCGGTTAAAGCCGGTCTGATCTATAACGGTATGATCGCCCCTATCACCAAATTCAACATCGCTGGCGCCATCTGGTACCAGGGAGAAGCTAATGTGGGCGCCAACAGCACATATGCCCGGCTGCTGGCTACCATGATTGATAGTTGGAGATCGAAATGGAATAAAGATTTCTCTTTTTACTTTGTGCAGATCGCTCCTTACAAATATGGTAATAAAAACGTAGGAGCGCTTTTACAGGAGCAGCAAACAAAATTGATGAACCATCCTAATAGCGGGATGGTAGTGATCACGGACCTTATTGACTCGGTTACGAATATCCATCCTTCGGACAAAAGATTCGTAGGTAGCAGGCTGGCTAATTGGGCATTGGCTGAAGCCTATGATAAAAATACAGGCCCGTACATTAGCCCGTTATTAAAAACCGCGGAAGTCACCAAAGAAAGGATCGTCCTAAGTTTTTCAGAAGTACCAAACGGCATAATTGCAAGAGGCAAGACAATTACCGGGTTTTTTATCTCAGGCGAAAAGGAAGAATGGTTGCCCGCCGAGGCGAAAATTGAAAACAATAAGATCATTGTCTGGAACAAAAACCTCAAGCAACCTGTTTATGTGCGCTATGGTTTTGGAAACACTATTATTGGAAATGTGTTTAGCAAAGAAGGATTGCCAATGACTCCTTTCCGGACCGACAACTGGCCCGTGGACCAGGGACCGGAAAAGAATTAACGCCGGGTTCATTCTAACTTTATACTTTTGCGCCCATCAATAATGAACAATCATGAGAACAAAATTATTTAAAGGCATTGCCCTGCTTGTCGTCTCCTTCTTCTTATCGTTTTCATCGTTTGCTAACTGGTGGTGGGGTATGACCGGTCACCGCGTTGTAGGTGAAATTGCGGAAAGCTACCTAACCCCGAAAGCAAGGGCCGCGGTAAAGGCAATACTGGGTGATGAATCCCTGGCAATGGCTGCCAATTGGGCCGACTTTATCAAATCGGATTCAAACTTTAATTATCTCAATCCCTGGCACTATGTCAATATGAAAGGCGGGCTTACGCGTGACGAGGTAGTAAATATTCTGAAGCCTGATACAGGTGTGAACCTTTATGCGAAAATGAATTTTATTATTCGCGAATTGAAAAAGAAAAACCTGGAGAAAGAAAAGAAAATAATGTATCTCCGGCTGCTTATCCATTTTGTAGGTGATCTTCACCAGCCATTGCATGTGGGTGGCAGACCAGAAGACCTGGGTGGTAACCGGGTGAGAGTTTTGTGGTTCAACGATTCAACAAATCTTCACAGCGTTTGGGATGATAAATTACCCGAGTACCAAAAACTCAGCTATACGGAATGGGCAAAAGCGATCAACCATACCACGGCGAAACAAAGGACTGGCTGGCAAAAAGCCCCGATCTACGAATGGTTCTTTGAATCTTATAAAGCTGCCCAGGACATTTATGCTGAAATAACCAGGCCCTACCAACGATTAAGTTATCGTTATAATTTTGATCATATCGATACGATCAATGAACAACTACTGAAAGGCGGTGTCCGACTCGCGGGGCTCCTAAACGATATATTCAAATAAACTATCATACGCTAACTGCGAATCTTCCCCTTGGCATAATAATTTATATATCTATTGCGATACAAAGCCGGAAACGGTTATTTTAAACATAAATAGAAATTATTATGCAAGTAAAAAATGGGCTCCTTGCTCTGGCTGTGGTAGCTTCTGCTGTAGGGGTTTCCTGCAACCAGGCGGGGTCGAATAAAGACAATCCCGATTCAACCAGTGTGAGCCAGACCGAGACGAAAAGGACAACGCGGACTGTGGAAGTACCTGAGGCAACACGTACCTCTTTTGAAGCAAAATATCCACAGGCCTCCAATGTAACCTGGGATTACTATGAACCGGTCATAACGACTCCAATTTCCTGGGAGTGGACAGAATGGCCTACGGTCGATTCCAATGATATGGTCGCAAAATTTAGTGTTAATGACGCCTATTACTGGGTCTGGTATGATGAAACCGGTAATTGGATCGGAACGGTATCCGAAGTCACTGACTATTCTTCATTACCAGCTGCAGTAAATAATACAATTAAAACCCAATTCCCGGGCTTTACTATTAAGTCAGTGGATAAAGAAAATGACAAGAACAGGACGGCATATGAAATACAAATGGAAAATGGTGAAGATAAAATGAAAGCACTTATCGCTGAGGATGGAACGGTAATTAAAAAGAAAGGCAAAGTGGATGGAGAAAAAGTAAAAGAAAAGAGCAAACCTGAGGATTAGAAAATTCATCAGTAATAAAATAAAAGAAGGCCCTTTACTGGGTCTTTTTTTATTTTGACCTATTCAAACCGGTTAATTAACCACATTTTTTTCACATCATGACGTGCATAATTGGGAACACAGGGCGGACAGCATAATATTGTAAGTTCAACC
>DASSFT010000636.1:0-3032 GCA_035694045.1 Chitinophagaceae bacterium | reverse complement strand
TGGCCTATCGCGGTCAAAGACCTTCCTTTTTTATAGGAAGCCGGCTCGAATTTAAATTCGATCGTATGAGTGCCGGCTGGGACACTCAATCCCCGCAATGTATAGTTTGTTTTTACATAATCTGTTTTCTTCCCGTCGATGTATGCGTTCCATCCTTCCGAATAATAAACTTCGCTAAATACGGCAAACTGGGTGCTGGAAGCCGTGGACTTATAAGTAATAATATCATTGTCATTTTTTACCAGTTCAATTTTTGCAGTCGAATCATATACCGGTTGCGTGACTTTGTTTTTATCATTGACCGAAACGATTGCCACCTTTGAAGCATCCAGGCCGTTCAATAATTTCATTTCATCTTTCTGATCATTAGCAAAACGGATTTCCCGCACAAACCAGGTCGGTCCGAGGGCATTGGGATTGAGAAGAACAAATGGGCGCTGATTGGAAGTAGCCGGGGGATTGGAGCCGATGATATACTTCGTGTTCAGCATATTTAATCCCGTGTACGTTGTTTGATTGAGACCCAGGCCCATCGCAGCCAGACTATCATTGCGCAGGGCTTCAGTTTCAGCCACGATCTTATGTGTCCAGAGATCCTGGTAACGACTGATCTTGGCGGCATGGTAACCACCCAACGATTTATGAAAACTGGAAGTGGTAGCGTCCTGGAACGGCGATACTGCCAGGTTCAGTACCCGGTACCATCCCGTATCTTTTAGTATCTGTTGGTCGGCCATTCTCGGCACCAGTTCCTGCTTGCTTTCTTCGGGTTCCTGGTAAGCCTCCTGAACGAGATCAGGTGTTTTATTCAGGTAGGTGTTGTCAACAGGTATCAGGTCAATTAATGTTAACAGTATTGCCGCGACGTAGACCCAGATTGGATTTTGGATCTTCCGCCTGACATAGAGAGAAAGCACCCCAAAGAAAATCCCGATGAGTGCGATAGCTTTCAGGATGTCTGAAAGGAAAACGCTTTTCCGGTCCTCGACCAAAGCTTTTATGGTATTCAATACAGGTTCGCTTATTTGCGCCTGATTCATCGAAAGAACCTGCTTCTTAAGTTGCTTTGAACCCTCGTCCATGTAGTCGAGTGATAAATAGGCAAAAAGAACGATGACTATTAATGCTGCCGTTGCGATACCCGCTCTTTTCAACTTCTTCCAGGTATCCGGGTTATTTGCATTGGTGATCACATTTTGCAATGCAAGGATTGCCGCAAAGGGCCATAGCAACTGTGGTATGATGAGGCTCATCGAAGGGGCCCTGAACTTGTTGTAGAGAGGAAAATGATCGAAGAGGAAATAATTGAAACCCGAAAAATATTTACCCCACGACATGAAAAGAGCCAGTACGCTGGCGGTAAGGATCCACCATTTGATCTCACCTTTTACAAAGAAAAGAAAAACGATAAACAGGAAGCAGACAATTGCCCCGAAATAGGGTGGACCCGCCGTATAGGTAAGCGATCCCCAGTAACTGTTTTGCCGCAGACCGGCCTGTTGCACTTGTTGAGCCAGTTGGGGATTCATTTCACCTAAGGCCCGGGCAACTTTTGAATCTTCACCGATCTCGCGAATACCGATGCTGCCGCCATAAATTCGCGGAAACATTACAGTAAATGTCTCCAATGGTTTATAACTGTATTCAAAAGCGTAGTCTTTGCTCAGTCCTGTGCTTTTAGTTGCCGTTGAGTCTTCCAACGGCGACGTGCCCCCGCGTATCGTTTCTTTGGCGTACTCGTAGGTGGTAAGCAGGGTAACTGAATTTACCATTACCCCGATCAGCACGGCCACCGCAGTAAAGCCAAGCGCTTTGATCATATGCGCATACTGTTTGTCCTTTATCCAGCGGACGATGCAGAAAATGGTATAGAGACCGAGGATAATAAATAAATAATAAGTGACCTGCAGGTGATTCAATCCTACCTGGGTGGCGGTGAACAATGCAAGTAGACCAGTACCTATTAAATATTTTTTCCTATAGATCAACATCACGGAGGCAAGTATGGCCGGCATATAGGCCACCACCCACATCTGGGTAACGTGTCCGGCGGAGATCATTACAGGATTATAGGTAGAATAGCCAAATGCCAGCGCGCCGAAAATGCCGATGTAAGGGTTTACGCGGGCTACCTGGGAAAGAAAATAAAAGAGTAAACAGGCCAGGAAAAAGAACTGCATAGGCTGGGGCAGGCCCAGTGTTAATATTTTATTGACATAATGTGGGAGAACGTTATTGGCCGGCATCCAGATCTGGTAAGTGGGCATGCCACTGAACATACTGTTCGTCCAAAGGGGCGCATCACCATGTTTAGCTACGTAGTTGGCGATATCCTTACTACCGCCTTCGTATTGAACAATGTCATGCTGGTAAAGGACCTTGCCTTCCAGCGCCGGTTTACAGAAGAGTGCGGCAATGACAATGAAAATAACGACAGCGACGGCGTGCGGTAGTATTTTTCTCCAGTTTATGTTCTTCATTGAAGTGATTTAGTGGGGCAAAATAAAGGTTTTTTCTTTGGCCACAGAGAGCCACAGAGCTTTCTTTTCGTACAAATTGGGAATAGCTGAATATCGATAGACCCTCTTTTTCATGGGTTAAATAAGTCAGGGAGAGCCACGGAGAGTTTTCTCTGCGGCCCTCTGCGTCTTCTCAGTGGCCCTCTGTGGGCATATCTTGCTCCTATTACTTTTTTGCCGTTGCACTAATTGCAAATAGTTAATACATTTAGGGCTTATGAAATGGCTTCTTTTCTTATCAAGGCTTGCATTTATCAGCGGTTTTTGTTTTCTCCTGTCTCTATCCCTTTTAATTAAGGATTGGATAAAGGAGCAGGACCTGGCTTCAACGATCATTACTATCGGGACATTCATGGGTATGTTGCTGGTACCTGCAACTTTGATCTGTTACCTGGCGGTATTATTCACCAAAAGAAAACTCAATACCATCGTTCCGGGGTGGCTGATCGCTTGCAATATAATCTGGATGTTTGTTTATTTATTTTACCTAATCTTTGTCAATGGTCAAGGCAA